>NZ_JBHSBY010000035.1:0-80869 GCF_042650905.1 Pedobacter jamesrossensis
TTAGAGAAAAACATTCATCCTGAAGAGTATTCAGGTGAGAAGTTAATTTCTAAAGGCTTTTTCGATGAAATCACCGTTCGTGATTTTCCCTTGCGTGGAAAACCTAGTTTTTTGAAAATAAGGCGGCGCAAGTGGCAAAACCTCAATAGCAAAAAGATTGTTTTCCGGGATTGGAATCTGGTTGCCGATGGTACCAAGATGACTAGCGAATTTGCATTTTTTTTTGAAAAGCTATTTGGATTCAAGCCCAATAAGCTGTAAAACGCTAGGTCATTTCTTTGGTGTTGACGGCAAACGTCTTGAGGAACAGTATGCTAGCCATCTGAGTGGATTTACCATTTGGGATCAGCTGGAGCATGCTGAGGACTGGCTTCTATTTCCTGAAAATATGGGCGAATATCTTTCCATAGATGAAACCAGCCTGTCCCAGGGAGAGTTTATATACCGTTCTAACCAATAAGGCTGCAAAAGGTAAAAAGGGCGCCCTTGTTGCCATTATTAAAGGAACCGAAAGCGAATCGGTAATCAAAATCCTATCTCAGATCAAGGTAGGCTTGCGCAGAAAAGTGAAAGAAGTTACTCTTGATCTTGCTCCAACAATGTCTCGTATAGTTAAACAGTGTTTTCCTCAGGCCAAACTGGTTTCTGATCGCTTTCACGTACAACAACTGGCTACAGAAGGCGTCCAGGAAATAAGGATAAGACACAGATGGGAGGCCATAGAACAGGAAAACAAGGAAATGGAACTTGCCAAAACTGCAAAAAAACGTTGGATACCGGAATTGCTGGAAAATGGTGATACAGTAAAACAATTGCTCGCAAGAAGTAGATACTTACTGTTCAAGCGAGAGGTTGGATATTATGGTGATATTGACCCCAGTAATGCACTATACTGCCCCCCCCCCCTCGGGGATTTGGCCTATCATAGCTGACGGCATGACAATTTTACCTTTTTTTTCTTAGACTTTCTCCTTTTAATTCAATTCTGTAAGAAGTGTGCACCATGCGGTCCAAAAATGCGTCTGCCAGAGTTGAATCTCCAAATATATCCCACCATTTTTCTACTGGTAGCTGGCTGGCAATTATGGTTGCTTTTTTTGCATGCCGATCTTCAATAATTTCCAGCATATCCATTCGTTGTTGTTGTTCAAAATGGGTTAACCCGAAGTCATCCAGAATTAGAAGATCTGCCTTTGATATTTTTTCAAATAACTTATGGACGCTTCCATCAATCCGGCTCATCTTTGTTTTTAAAAGCAACTTCTGTACATTGAAGTAAGCGACTCTATACCCTTGTGCACATGCCTGATGCCCCAGCGCGGAAACCAGGAACGATTTTCCGGTTCCTGTAGAACCGCATACCAGTATTGCCTCTCCCTTGGGGATGTAATCACCTGTGGTAAAGATTCCCACAGTAGCCTTGTCCAGTCCCCGCTTGGAATCCATGTTGAGTTCCTCGATTGATGCCTTATAACGGAAGTTTGCATTTAGCTGGAGCCGTTCAAAACGCTTTCCATCCCGATCATCAGCTTCCGCTTGGAGCAATACCTGCATGCCTTCGCTCAGAGTGAGCTCGTGTAGTTTTCTTGTTTCATTAAGGGCTGTCCAACTACGGGTCATACCATGCAGCCGTAGCTGCCTGAGTTGTGTTTCGATATTCATTTTCTAGAATTTAATTGTTGTTTGTGAATAATATTCCATACCACGGATATTGTGGTGATCTGGGAGTGACTGTTCCTGTTTCGGTTCATCCTGATTATCAGCCATGTTATTTTTTAGGATGCGTTCAACAAAGCGATATGAAAGGTTGCGAACATTCATTGCAAGCTCACAGGCTGCTCCAAATTTGTCGGATTCCACACCTTTCTGCAACCTGAGAAGCCCGTCACATGTGCGGTAGAGCTGTTCCGGATGTGTGTTTTGCTCGAATATCATCTGGAAAAGAAGATGAAGTTCTGCAGATTTCTCCTTTGCTCTGGCAATATAATATTTAGGACTCCTCTCCAGATAATGCTGGTGATGTGAGCTCAGATGATCTTTTTGCGTGGAGTAACCAGCTGGATTCAAATTCCGCACATGAACTGCAATCTGTTTGTTCCTGGCATATATCTTCACCATGCTCCTGGTATAGATTACCTGAACTTTTTGCCCTACATATGCAAAGGGAACGCTGTAATAGTGCTTGTCTTTGCCCAGGTAGATGTGGTTATTATGCGCCACTTTGGGTTCTGAATAATACTTCACCTCAAAGCATTCGACCGGCAGTGGAAGGAGCAGGTGTTTCTCCGCTGCAAGAAAACGCTCTTCCCTGCAGTAGGGTTTCTGCTGCATCCTTGTCTGGTTATGTGCCTTAACTTTTTCCCGAATGGCCTGGTTGAGTGATTCGATATCAAAGAACTGACGGTTCCGAAGTCTAGCGTAAACACGGTTGTATACCAGCTTGACCTGATTCTCTACCAATGCCTTATCTTTTGGCTTCCTCGATCTTGTCGGGATCACCGTAATCCCATAGTGATTGGCAAAATCATCCAGTGCACGGTTGATCTCCGGCTCAAATCTGTTGGCTTTTACAACTGCAGACTTCAGATTATCCGGTACCAATACCGCAGGCGCACCACCGAGTTCCCTAAGACAACATTCGAGCGCATGGAGAAAATCATCTACCCGCTGGCTCCGGACGGCCATTACAAAGCAGTAATCAGAGAATGGAAGTGATGCGACAAATATCTGACAGGGAACAACCTCCCCAGTCTCTCGATCAATATAATGCATTTGCTTACCAGCAAAATCAACGAATAGCTTATCTCCGGCAAGGTGTTCCAGTCGCATCCCGGGACGCCTGGCTACCAGTTGCTGCCTGAGATGGAAACAAAACTGGGGATAGCTGTACGCAGGCTTGCAGCCAGCCTGGTATTCTTCATAAAGAAGTAGACGGGTCATCCCAACCGATTCCAGTTCCTTCGCGTAATAGGTCAGGTTCGCACGAAGATATTCAAACCGTGGATCTTTATAGGCTGGACTTCCAACATGAAATTTGCCCATCATTAACGGATCATCCATTTCCAGAAGTTCCGAAATTGGAATCGCGCCAGCCTCTAACTTGGAAATATATACCTTAACTGTATTCTTGCTGACCCCAAGATTCCGGGCAATGCTTTTTATGGAATCACCTTGTTTGTGAAGCCGTAATAACTGTTTGATCTGACTCGTTTCTTTCGATTTTCCGGCCATCTTATGCTACTTTAGGTAAAGGATTATTACCTAAGTAAGCCAAATCAAATTAAAGAAGGGGGGTCAACATGCTCCATTAGAAACTGCATTAAACGCAGACCAAGAGGGGTCAATATGCTCCATTACAAAATCTTTAATACCCAAGGGTGGGGTCAGCATCCGGTTCTTCCCCACTTTTGGTGGTCAAGAGCGAGCTAATACGAGTCTTTTTTCAAGAAGCCCCAGAGAACATCTCCCATACATTTGCCGTTTTAATGTTTTAAGTTTGTTTACGTTTCCTTCTACTGGCCCATTGCTCCAGGCTAGGTCGAAAGAATTTTTTATGGATTTCAGATCCTGCTTTAGTCCATTTGCAAAGCCGCATAGTTCATTAATTGAAGATATTATCACTTTTGAAATCCATGAGTCTAAACCCTCACTGCTTCGATCCTTTAGCATCATTTGACGAAATTCTCTTATAAAGCCAAGGGATTGTTTTAATATAGCCGAGGAATCACAAAGATCATTTAAAATATGAGCTTCATTTTTTGAAAGCTTTTTTGCTTCTTTAAAAAACAGCTTGGAGGTGATAGATGGCCGCCAGGAACTCAGATCAGTTGGTAATACTTTTTTATCTCCTTTTTTTTTACCAATTGCCATTTCATACCTCGCCAGACCATCGGACAAGGTAGAATATGCACCTCTGTAACCAAGTGCTATTAACTCCTGATGTAATGCCTTAAGCTGGATTTCAGGTACTTCTGCCTTTCTTTTCTTTATGTATTCAAGATGGTTTTCAAGTCCAGTTGGCGAACTACACTTCTTTTTTGGTAACTCCTCAAGATACTTATACTTTCTTACCGTTATACGGCTCATCCTGAATCTTCTTGATATCTCCTTTATAGAAACGCCTTGCTCAAGCAGTAGTCTCACTTCTTTAAATTTCTTTTGTTGAGCGGTTGGGACGGAACTTTTTAGGGATCGCGGTTCGGTAGTCTTAGTTTCACGGTTAGCTTCCCTGACTTTTTTTAGCGCTAAATGTTCCCGATCCAGAATCTTTCGCATCGCCTCACCTAAATTTTTCAATAGATGCCACCGATCTGTAACCTGAATAGCGTCAGGGGCCCCTTTTGTAGATGCACTCTGGTAATTGCTATATCTATCCCTAGAGATAATTTTCACTTGCGTTCTCTTTTTTAGCCATTCGCTAACCGTATTTTCCTCACGATCACCGAGTAATCCGATTGGGCGATTCGTCGTTAGGTCCACAAGGATACTTCCATAACGCTCCCTCTTCTTTATAGCCCAATCGTCGATACCCAAGGCAATCACTCCATTATTGCAGGGAAGTTCTTTTTTCTCTATTATCCTTAATAAAGTGGTATCAGATGTTGGAATCGAAAGCTGACTACAAATACGTTCTGCGGATTTTCCACCAGATTCTATGGCTATATTTAATAATTTGTTATGCAGCCTGTCGGTTCTTCTTTGATAAGGCTTGAAATGGTCACCATATCGCTCTGTAAATACTTTCAACGGGCATTCTAATGTACTACAATAAAATTTTCGTGCTCGCAAGACGATTTGTGAACACTTTCCAAACGCAGGAAGGTCTGCAAACTTTCTAGTATAATAACTATGAACTTTCGATGAGGCTTCCTCGCAATTTGGACAAAATGACTTTCTATTCTTGCTTGAAATATAGATAATAAAGCTATCTGCTAGGCTATCTACTGAAACAACCTTAAATTGACTGGCATTGTTGAAGATTACTTTGCTGGCATTCATTAAGTTAATAACGACGGAAAGCCGGATATTTTATGTAATTACCACCAAAAGTGGGGAAGAACCAGCATCCGCCGTAATGTCAGTAAAAGCTTTAAATGGTTTTACCCTAAACCGAAATTGGAAAACATAACTGGGGGGTCAACATGCTCCAGAATATCCAGAGGTCAACTGGACACCTTCACAATTGCATCGAGCAGAACTATTATTTGGCCTGTATCCTGATCTGGAGCGGGCTTATAAACTGAGTCAAGGTTTGTCCAACATTTTCAGCACCTCTAAAGACAGAATCATCGCTTTTAAAAAGCTGGCTATTTGGTATAACGATGTCGAAGCCGCTGGATTCAAATCGTTTAACACGATTTCCAAAACAATCCAGAACAACTACGAAAGGATATTAAACTACTTTACAAATAGAAGTACAAATGCATCTGCTGAATCTTTCAACGCTAAAATAAAAGCATTCAGATCACAGTTCAGGAGGTGTGAGGAATGTGAAATTCTTTCTATTCAGATTATCTAAAATTTATGCCTAAGATTAATCCCCAACTTTTTTGCTTGGTCCGGAGTTGAGAAGTTTATTCTAATAACTCTGAAGATAGTTTAAAAGTTTTAGAAATTAGTACGGCCTGTTTATTGTAACTACGAAACATATCAATCCCGTGCTTTCTTTCAGTCTTAAAATAAGTTCAATTCACACCAGATAATTATTTCTTGTATTATTGATAACCTTTTGGATATTCGTCTGGTTTGCAAAAGTCTACGCAGCCTAAGAATATTTTGAAGATTCAAATCAGTCAGCAAAGTTGGCTATACAGACTTTAATTATTTATAATGGTCTGTTTACCTACGACCCTGCGTAGATTTGACCAGTAGAATAACTAACCTCATTTGCCGGAAGTTGAACCGTAAATCAAGGCAAGTTCCGCTGGTTGTCCCGTATGTCCAATTGGTGTTTCTTTACCAAATTCTTTAAGCTTTTCAGGTGTCGAGCGACCACACATCTGCAGTTGCCACACTTTCCATCATTTGAGAAGCGGCTGCAGCGGCCATTACCAAACTAAGGCCACTAAGCGCCTTTGGTTTACACCATTCTTTTTTTCCAAGGTATATCTCTATACCTACCTTAACTTTTTCTGTTTTTAGAATTTTAAAACAGTTCTACGAAGGCATAAAACAAAAAGCAGACCCAATCTATGGCCTGCTTTTTTGTATGATGTTTTTAATTAAACCCCTCTTCCGCTAATCAGGCGCCAAACAACAGCGATTACTGCAATCACCAATAGGGTGTGGATGATGTTACCAGTATAAAAGCCTCCAAAAAAACTGATTAACCAGATGACAACTAAAACAACTGCGATTAAATAAAGTAAATTTCCCATATATGATTTTTTTAAGGCTTAACAGCTTTTTATTCAAAATGTTTTTAATAATTGTGATTGCGCAAGTTTTAATGACTGGGTCTAATGCTGACTTTTATCCTGGTTTTTACCGTTATTATTCTTATCTATTTCTTGATCAAGCTTGGTGTTTTTTCCATCTGCAAAAGGAACTTCGTCCTGAGTATACCCTTTTTTATTTTGCTCATTAGTTTTGGCTTTCTCCGCATTTAAATTTTTATTTTCTTCCATGATCTTTTTTTTATATTCAACATTCCTAACGTATAATTGTTCGAAAATAGAGAGCCTTGGTAAGCAAGGCGTCGATATAATATTCGCAAATTATATCGATTAAAGTCTAGAGAAAGCATTCTATCCAATTTAAATATCCTAGATTTTATTAAGATCTCATCCTCTGATTTTTCATAATGCTTAATATGCATCTTTTTGAAAACTAACTATTCGTTTATGTTGTTTTAAATCTATAAGTCGCAAATATCTTAATCAATGGATCTCCAGCACTAGGAAGATCCGGTACCTGCGATTAAGCCTATTCTTTAACATTCATGAACATGCAAAAGACACCTTCAAAACAGCATAAAACTCCAGGTATAGAGGCTAAAATGAATCCAAGACCTGAGGTAATTAAATCAACTTATCGAGGCTCGGCCAATCTTGCAGGTAAAGTAGCGCTAATTACGGGCGGCGACAGTGGTATCGGGCGTTCGGTTGCTGTTCATTTTGCTCGGGAAGGTGCAGATGTTGCCATCGTATATCTTAACGAAGATGTCGATGCTAAATAAACTAAAGTCATGGTGGAGGCAGAAGGGAGGAAATGTCTGATGTTAAAAGGTGATGTTAAGAAGGTAGAATTTTGTAAAAAAGCAGTTAACCAGGTTATAAAAGCATTTGGAGGGATTAATATATTGGTCAATAATGCAGGGATGCAGGTTCCTCAAAAGGATCCAAAAAACATTGATCCAAAGCAGCTTGAGGAAACTTTTACAACAAATATATTCGCTAATTTCTATTTCGCACATGAGGTGTTAAAGCACTTCAATGCTGACGATTGTATTATCAATACAACCTCGGTCACTGCTTACCGCTCTTCTCCTAATCTTATCGATTACTCATCCACAAAGGGAGCCATAACGTCTTTTACACGGTCTCTTGCCACGAATCTCGCAAAAACAGGAATAAGGGTGAATGCTGTGGCACCAGGGCCGGTTTGGACCCCACTTATCGTTTCAACTTTTGATGAAAAAAAAATAAAATCATTTGGGTCTGAGACGGCTCTGGAGCGGGCAGGGCAACCTTCGGAATTGGGCCCTGCCTATGTGTTTTTAGCCAGCGAAGATGCCTCATTCATCACTGGGCAGGTTATCCACGTTAACGGAGGTGAGGTTGTAAATGGTTAGTAAATGCCTACGATATGAAAAAAATTAATCCTGTTCCACCCCAAATAACCGGAAGCTTCATTGATGTGGTCGAAGTGGTTACACTTAAATCTAAAGAGCAGGCTCGGATCTTTTTTGAGTTGGTATCGCAAAGGCTCTTATCCGTTAATGAATGGGGAAGGTACGCGGGTATCTCAGAATTCAAACTGCTGGATAAAAAGGGTAATAAAATCGATAGGCAAGCGGCTAAGGGAGATTACATCAGAATCGATGTACCTGGCCCCGGGACTAAATCAGGAAGGGGTTATGACTGGGTTAAAGTAGAATCAATTGTATTTCAGCACAGCGGTGATGAACAGCTGATTTCCCTTCAGGTTAGGCCCACGCATTTCCCATTAGGCGAAAGTGCGGTAACTGCTCATTTTTTAAGGCATGAGGCAACCTCAACCTTCATCGTAAGATGCTTAGGTAAACAGGTTTTTGCAGAAGAACATGGTCGAAATGAATTGCCAAATACAGTTGAAGGATCGATTGTAGATAGGGGACGCAATTTCCTTGTTGGCATTGCTGCAAAATTAGGCATGTCCTACCCGCAGTGGAAACGATTGGTTAAGGGATTACTGGCTGTTGATTAATAATTGTAAGCTATATACCATGATTTTTTGTTTATCTTTTTTGTGTCCTGCAACAATGGAAATATCATTCTGAAAGAAAACCTATGCTGATTTAAATGAACTTTTTTAGATAAATATTCTGTATCATGACTGAACAAAGCGTGCCTAAGGGCGAGTTTTATATTGGTACCAGTGGATTAGTCCTACCTGTAGGTAATAAAACCTATTATCCAGAGGCCTTCAAAGATAAAAGTAGATTATCTTTCTATGGCTCCCTCTTTTCCTCTATAGAAATAAATAGTTCATTCTATAAAATTCCACTTTCCCTTACGGTTAGAAAGTGGAAAGAGCAGGTACCCAGTGATTTCCGTTTTAGCTTTAAGCTGTTCAGGGACATTACACACGCAAAGCATCTAATTTACGACCCAAAACTCATTACCACTTTTATGAACGCCATCTCTCAAGTAGAAGAGAAAGCAGGTAGCTTGCTGGTTCAATTTCCCCCAAGCCTTAAAGTTCATGACATGGTTAACCTGGAGCGGTTATTAATTGACATACAATCCGAGCCTACCTCGAAAAAATGGACTGTTGCCCTGGAATTTAGAAACGCAGATTGGTATAAAGATGAGGTGTTCGAGCTGGCTAACAAGTATAAATCTTGTATGGTAATTCACGATAAGGGTAGCTTTGGCACTGAATATCATGATAATGGCACCAACGCTATCTACCTAAGGATGCATGGACCTGGAGGAAATTATTGGGAAAGCTATGATGAAGGATTACTATATGAATATGCAAGCTATGTCATTGAGTGGATGAATAAAGGTAAAACAGTGTTTGTATACTTCAATAACACGATGGGTAGTGCTATATTAAATTTGAATACCTTACGCAATGCGGTTTTGAACGGCTTAGTTTAATAATTAGGGCTATCTATCTTAAATATTGGGCGTGAAGAAGAATCGGCAACTTTAAATTAAGTAACATTGATTTCACCTAACAGTGGGAGCGGTTTGAAGAGTATATTTTTCTCTCTATTAGGATCTTTGTTTTTACGGTAATGGGGAATTATCTTTTGAGAAACCTCAAAATCTCTCATTATAATTAGCTTGCGGTTACATCAAGTTGTCGCCTGTCGAATATACTATCATCTTTATGGTTTTTGCAGTACGTCTAATTTACTTGAGCTTTTTGTAAAATGTCGTAATATTTTTTAGAAAATCCACTAATGGCAGAATCCTGAGATTTTAGTCCGCTTTGCAATACTGCATTTGCTTTAATTATATCCTTTTTTAGTAAATCCGAATACGCCTTGTCAAACTCAGCACCTTTAAGTGTACTCAAATTTTCTACCAATTTATTTACTTCAACACCATCCATCCGCAAACCAACGGGATTGCTCATTCCTGTATTACCAGCTTCACCACCACCGTTTTTTAATCTCGAAGTATCTCGAAGATTATCTGGTGCAGAATCCACACGTCCGTCAGGGCGCTGGGAACCATCTGGTAAAGTTGTAGGTAAATTAATTGATTTAGCTTTCGCAATAGTTCTTAGCTCTTCGCTAGCTTTACTTAAGGCTAAAGTAAGCTTTGTTGCCATAGACTTTGTTCTACCGCCTCCTTGCTTTGTTGCTATTTTAGCAACACGTAAATGTTCCATACATAATACAGAAGCCTGTCGTAAAAATAACTCATCATTATTCTGTACAATGATTGATATATTCTTTGGTCTTTCCGTATTTAGATTATTTGTATTTGAAGCGCATAACAAGTAGGACCCAATTGCCATTATGCTTATTTTAACAGAATTTCTCATAGCGAATTATTTGATTGTTCACACTGAATAACATCACCATAATGAGAAGGTTTTGAATTATAAATAATAAATAGCATATATAGGCTTGGTATTTTGCTTTTATGGTGACTGGAATTTCTTAATTTACGCTTACCGTTTATTGCTGGTTAGGGTTATGTGAAAACTATATAGATTAATAATTGTAGTTTAAATCAAACCAATTTCTTAATGGATCAATATATATTAATTTTAACGATGATCGGACTTGCATCCTTTAGTATATCCTGGATGCCCCGTATTGCAGCTTTTACAGGAATTTCATATTCTATATTTTATGTCTTTATTGGCTGGTTGGTTTACACGATCTTTCCCGGTGCATTGCCAGATCCTTCTCCTCAGCATCACTCTGAGGTGAGCCTGCACTTAACCGAATTGGTGATTATTATTTCTTTAATGGGTGCCGGAATAAAGATAGACCGTCCATTTTCCTTAAAAAAATGGTGCTCGCCGTTAAAATTAGTGTCAATTACCATGCTGTTGTGCATCGTAGCCTCTGTAATTATGGGCTATTATTTTTTAGGATTGGGCCTAGCATCGGCATTGCTTCTGGGTGGTGCCTTAGCTCCAACAGATCCCGTTTTAGCTTCAGATGTACAGGTTGGGCCACCTAATGAGACTATAAAATCAGAAACGCGGTTCGCATTGACGGGTGAAGCTGGTTTGAATGATGGCATGGCATTTCCCTTTATCTGGCTATCCATTGCAGTAAGTCAAATCTCTACAGGGAGTAATTTCTCATTTATCAACTGGTTAAGCTATGATTTGATTTACAAGATTTCTTTAGGAGTTTTGATTGGGTACTTCTCTGGTAGATTTGCCGGATACCTTGTGTTCAAGCTTCCCCGAAAGCATAAGTTCCTCTACACAAGGGATGGTCTTTTGGCGATATCCTTGACGCTTATAGTTTACGGTGCTGCTGAAATGTTGCATGGATACGGATTTATAGCAGTATTCGTTTGCGGTATTGCAGTCAGACATTATGAAAAGGGTAGTTCCTATCATTCAGAACTCCACTCTTTTACTGATCAAGTGGAAAGGATGTTAATTTGCATTTTGCTTGTTCTTTTTGGTGGTGCTTTGGCAAATGGTATTCTCAATTCTTTAAATTGGCAAATAGTGTTTTTTGTCCTCATTTTTGTATTTCTAATCCGGCCGATATCCGGGCTAATAACATTTAGTACTTCTTTGTTATCTTTCAGGGAAAAGCTTGGAATAAGCTTTTTTGGAATTAAGGGTGTCGGCTCTGTATTTTATTTGCTTTTTGCTTTCAGGAAGGCTCAGTTTGAATATCAGCAAGAATTATGGACTACAATATCATTTGCTATTTTGATTTCTATTGTACTTCATGGGCTAACAGCAACAACGGTAATGAAAAAATTAACCTCATAGAAAATTGACTAATAGTAGTTTTTTCAAAATATTGAATGCCTTGCATTTCTTAATCTACATTAAGAAATGAGGGGTATGTAACAACTAACTTTGATATATTAATGTAATACATAAAAAGATGTTAAATGTTATTAAACACAGACTGGATGTATGGCAGATTGAACCCTTGTATAGGGAACACATGGCCGATATAGAAAAAAGTATCTATAGCTCTACCATACAAAGGAGCTTATTTAAAATCCTTCGAATCAGGGTTTCACAGATCAATAAATGTGTATTTTGCATAGATTACCATAGCGAAGAGACATTGAAACACAGTGAAACTGCTCACCGTATGTATTTACTATCTGCCTGGCAAGAGAGTCCCCTTTTTACAGATATTGAAAAAAGCACTCTGCAACTGGCTGAAGAAACGACCCAAATATCTGCACACGGGTACTGGATGAAACCTACGAGAATTTAAAAAAGTGCTTTAGCGAAGCAGAGATCGCTGATCTGATCATTTTCATTAGTCACATTAATTTCCTCAACAGAGTTGGCATTACGACAAAAACTGTCGCCATCTAAAGTCCGTAATAATATTTTGATTTTAATAATTTCATGATGAATATATAAGGCAAATCTATTGCGGGAATCAGGGTTCCCGATAGTCAAATGACTAAACAAGCTACCGAACTACTAATCGAATATGGCACCGAATTACTCTATAATCACTCTATGCGGACCTTTCTCTTCGGTTTGCTGAATGCCGAACAAAAAAAAGTAAAGTATGACCCTGAGCTGTATTATGTTTGCTCAGCATTTCACGATTTAGGGCTAAGGCCACATTATAGTAGCCCGGATAAACGCTTTGAGGTTGATGGGGCAAATGCTGCCAGAGATTTCTTGAAAAGCCACGGACTCCCAGAGAAGTCCTTGCAGTTGGCATGGGATGCAATAGCTTTACATACCTCTCCGGGGATAGCAGAATACAAAGAGCCGGAGGTGGCCATGCTGAATTATGCAACAGCACTTGATGTTGTAGGGCGAGGTTATGATGACCTACCACCTGCAGATAGAACTGACATTTTAAAAGTATTCCCAAGAATGAACTTAAAAAACCAGATGATTCAGACCTTTTTCGATGGATTTGGTTATAAGCCGCGTACCACCATAGGAAATATGAATTCGGATATCTGCGTCTGCATGATACCACATTTCCAAAAGTGGAACCTGTGTGATGAAATCAAGGATTCTCCATGGGAAGAATAAAGAATTGTTCTTCTGAAAATTTCCAAAATTTATTATTTCTTAAATTCACGGGATATTTATTTATAGAAGAATTCAAAGATGCAAGAAATTATCACTACAAATTTTTGAGGTAAGGGTTACGCTCAGTGGGAATAGGGTAAGACTTTAAAAGATCGCATCAAATATCATTT
Source organism: Pedobacter jamesrossensis (assembly GCF_042650905.1). Lineage (NCBI taxonomy): Bacteria > Pseudomonadati > Bacteroidota > Sphingobacteriia > Sphingobacteriales > Sphingobacteriaceae > Pedobacter > Pedobacter jamesrossensis. The sequence continues at coordinate 13,053 of NZ_JBHSBY010000035.1, forward strand.
TGAACAGCCTGGTGAACTTTTGGCTCAGGGAGCAGTGAAGAACTACTATTCAACAGAAAGATTTCTTAAAGAGTTTTTAAAGGAGAAAAAAATTCAAAGTCATTCAACTAGCTAAAGTAGATTTTAAATTTCTAACTGATTTTAGCATCTATTTAAAGCCAAAAAGGCCGGATAAGGGACAAAGGGCCTGCACCAACAATACAGTGATGAAACATATTGAAAGATTACAAAAACTGACAAGTCTTGTGCTCAAATTTGGTTGGATAAATCAAGGATCCCTTTGCATTCTATAGACACCATGAGGTAAAAAAGATCGGATTGCTCTTAGTGATGAACAAATGCGACAATTAAGATGTGCGGAATTAAAGATAGGCAGTGAGGTTGTCGTTTATTTACTTACTCTAGTGACGAAAGACTCTACTTTTTTTAGCATGCCAGACCGGTACGCCAATAAATTTAGTCGAGTTTCCTTTTTTTATTATCACAAATTTATATTTCCGATGTTCTTTAGTAAGGCTGATACTAGTGCAATCAGCCTTTTTGATTTTGATTAATTGTGCTCTTCAGCCAGATCTTCTAAAGTTGGGTAATCGGTATACCCTCTAAAATCTCCTGTATATAGCAATTCGACGTTCGGAAGCGCCAGTTCGGCATCTTTTTGAAAACGCTCTACCAAATCTGGATTTGCCACGAAGGGCATGCCGTAAGCTACAAGATCAGCATTTTGTGAATTTAACAGTTGTTCCCCATTGTGATGATCAAATCCTCCTCCGGCCATAAGTACGCCGTTGTAAAGCGGGCGGAAATATGTTGCTATATCTTTATAAGGTGCTGCATATGTACCCTCCACTGGCCCAGTAGGTCCCCAAACATGAAGGTAAGCAAGATTTAGTTTATTAAGCTCTTCAGCTAAATATCGGTAAGTCGGTTCAGTATCAGCGTTAGGTCTTAGCTTTCCAGAAATGGTAGCTGGACTAATTTTTAACCCTACCTTTCCCGGCCCCCAAACACTCACCGCCCCCGCCAATACCTCTAAAACAAATCTGCACCTGTTTTTTGCTGAACCTCCATATGCATCACTGCGCTGATTTGTCTCTGAACTTAAAAACTCTGGAATTAGATAGATATAGCCACCATGTATTTCGACCCCATCAAAACCGGCAAGCTTTGCATTTAGGCTAGCTTTTCGATAATCCTCAATAGTATTCCTGATATCCTCTAATGTCATTTCACGCGGAACAGGCGTATCCTTAAAGCTATCAATGGTAAACGTTTTCTCCTCAGGATTGATTGCTGATGGACCAATTGGCTGTTTACCATTAATGTGATCTGGATGAGACACTGCCCCTACGTGTGCAATCTGAAGAAATATTTTTCCTCCTTGCTGATGTACTGCATCAACTACTGGTTTCCACGCCTCAACTTGCTCGTCATTGTAAATTCCTGGTACATTGATGTATCCGATAGCATCCTCACTGATCCAACAGCCTTCGGTAATGATTAAACCAGCTGTCGCACGTTGTTTATAATAAGTAGCCATAACTTCATTTGCCAAAAGTCTGGAATTGGTGGCGCGACCCCTTGTCATTGGCGCCATGACTATTCGATTTTTTAACGTCAGGCTCCCCAAGGTGAATTCTGAAAATAGTTTATTATTCATTGTATTTCTTTATATTTTATTCTGGATTTTAACATCAAGAGATGTTAAAATTTATTTTATTCAACAAATGTTTCTATTAACTGGATATGTGAATCCTCAAGGATAGTCAACTTTAAGTCCGCTGGTTTGAATAGGAATATCGTATCCTGAGCCTCAAGAATGTTTTCTTCTACCTCAATCTTTCCATCAATCACATATACCATCACACCATTTCCAGACTGGTACAGATCGTAGCCCATTACTGTATATGCGTCGAACCTTCCTTTAGATAACCATGCTTCCTGCAATAATTTTAATGAATCTTTTTGCTCATCAGGTGAAATCTGGAGATCCCATTCATTTCTTTTATTCGAAGGCTTATTGGATTTAGTCTGCGTATTGGGAACCGTATTTTTTATTGCTGGTTGGAACCAAATCTGAAGGTTTCTAGCATGGCTTTCCTTTGAAGGGTTGCCCGAAGAATGTCTTATTCCGCTTCCACTGCTGATTACTTGAACATCATCTTGTTTAAGTTCTAGATCTGTATTCTTATCATCTTTTTGAAATTCACTACCCTCTAATACAATTGCGATCACCTCAAGATTTTGATGCGGATGCAGGCCAAGAAATCCCTCGGGACTTACAATATCATCGTTAAAGACAATCAAAGACCCAAAGTTTTCAGGTCGCCCAGTCCCAGGTCTACCGTTGCTAAATACTGATTGGATTTTGAAAGATTCGTTTCCAAAAACTCCTCGTTCGTTAGCTTTTACAATTAACGCTTTTTTTGTGCTCATGATTTATAAATTAAACTTTCTAGTTATACTAAGAGCGCTCAACTATAAACCAAATGGGATGGGAAACTGTTATTGAACTCTTATTTATAGTGTAAATTTATACCTATTTGATGAGCTGAAAATTGACAAATGATAAAAAAACAATTGACTTATATCAAGCAATAACTCGGTATTTAATAGATATAGACTAAGATTAATAATCATTTTAATGGAATTACTTTTACCCAGAAACAAGGTTTTCTGCCAAGTTTCTATAGTTATTTTTGAGAGTTGATAACCCTTATTAATATCCCTACTGAATTTATCGTTATTATTTTAGCAAGGTGCTAATCCCAAGCTCAAGAAGTAAAAGCCTCTTTTCGATTCCAAGTATTGCGAAAGCTTCTTTTAAAACCTCCCCACCTTCTGTATAATGAGACCATCCCTCGTAATGCAAAGGAATAATTTTAGATTTTTCAAATGCGATAGCCGTATCAATGGCGTCGTTTGAACCCATGGTAACGTTAAAAGGCCCTCTTGGCCTTGCTGCACCGGCGAAAATAAAAATATAATCAGGAGAAGCTTTCTCTGCAACTTCTTGAATGCCATGATAGAAGACAGTATCACCTGTAAGGTAGATGAAAGGAGCGTTATCGCCGTGTATGCCGATCAGAAATCCTATAACCTCGCCGGTTATCTTTTCACTTCCCGCAGGACCATGTCTGGCTGGGGTTGCGGTAATTTCGATTTCTTTGCCGCTTGGAGTCTTTATAACATACTTCTCCCATGGAGCCAGGCCTGCAGTTTTTCCGCCTAATCTTTTGGTGCCTGATTTTGTAGTCAGTGTGAGGACAGCCGATTCAAGAAATTTTTTGCCCAAATCGTCCAAATTATCATGATGCTGGTCATGGCTGAGTAGTACAACATCTATTTTTCCGGGATCTTCAATCGCTGGTCCCGTCAGTTTCGTTTCGGCAACTTTCTCACTTATTTTAAACGAGGTTCCTTTAGGATCCAGTGTTGGATCACTCATGAAACGTAGGCCCTCAATTTCAAGGATCACCGTTGGTCCACCCAGATAAATAGCATTGAATGAGTTTTTCATGATTTTTTGTGGGATTTAATTTTATTTAAAAAAAATCTGTTTAAAGATAAACCTGAGTAGAGATGATGTAACTTCCCTTGGAGCCGTTCTGACGGTCAGTGATTATAATAGGCCTGGTTTGATACTTAAAGGAAACTTTCGCATGATGGCCGTCCAAGAACAAATTACAACCAGCACTATAATATGTCAATGGAGCATTATTAAAACGCTCAAATTTTTGTAAACTAAATTCACCGAATACCTGAACTCTCATCTCACCAGGAGCCTGCGTTCTTTTTGGAAGCAGTATTCCAGCCTGAGAAAAGAAAATGTTACCTGTACCAATCAATGGTGCCAGATTACCAAAACCAGCCTGAGAAACTTCGCCAGTATAGTTAGCAGCTCTGCTTACATTTTCATTTATGATTGAGCCATTCCTTAAATATTTCGGACCAAAATTGTAATTGTAATAGGCCGTGTAAGAAGTGACTGCCCAGTTTTTTGATTTTGGACCGAATGGAATATCTGCGAAGATATCTGCTGAAAATAATCTGATATTGTGGTTAATCAGTGGTGCGCCTGCAATACCGCTTTGCTGCGTCGTTGTACCATTGTGCTGAAAATAATACCCAGCCCCGATGTTAAACACCTTTTTAGTGCCAACATATGTCCCAGTAGTATAGGGGAGCATATTGTTTTCCTTTTCGAGAAACTGCCAGCTAAAATAGCCTGTTGTAGACAGGTTTCCATCAGCATTATTATCTACTGCATATTGGTATTCACTGGAGCCATTAGGGAAATCAGCACTTGGATTTCTTACTGAAAAAGGTTTGTTAACTGCCCAGCGGTAACTCATTCTATCCAGATTTCCTTTTAAGTAAATGCCGAGCTGTCGTCCGAATTGATCCGAAGCGTCTACTAATGGCCAGTTATAAATAGGGACATCAACAGCAAGATAGTTAGCCGAACTGGCCGTACTCATTCTGCTAATACCCATCCAGTAATGTAATCCGGTTCCAATGTAGAGTGAAAAATTTTTCTGACTCCCAGTTTTGTAATCTTTATCTGGCAAAATAGTATACTCATTCCAAAGCTCGTGTAGATAAATCATCGGCTTTTTTCCCAATGTTCCACTGAAGTTATCTCCTCCATTTCCAGAATTACCGCCCCCTGCAGAACCTCCGCTCGAAAAGGATTGGTTATCAATACCGATGTCTGCCAAAATCAGATAGCGGGGACTTAATTGGCTATAGGTAAGCAAGCGGAACTGCCTTAAACTAAAATCAGTCCAGTTCTTTTTTTCGAACCCGCCGATCGAGGTACCAGGGTTTGCATTTGTATATCGAGCCCAGAAATTCCCCCAGGTCAGAATGCGGATATATTTTTTTCCCGCACTATCAAATTTTAAGGTCATACCATCCTTATATTCTGAAGAACCTCCCTGAGCAAGCAGTTCTATAGGAGCTGTTAAGATAAAAATAAACAGGAACATTTTTTTTGTATCTATCATGATGCATATGATTTAAACTTTTTTGATCAGCCTCTGAACACATGAGGTTTTATAAGCCTTTTTTGCCCTGTCTCCCTGATGATTAGGCTAGCGATTAACGCTGCACCCATTACCAAAAGCATGAAATTTCCGGCTTGCGTAAAATGGGTTTCGTGGTCGGTAACGGTTTCCAAAGTTTTACCGTATAATTTTCCAAATGTAGGCCCAAGGATAGCGGTAATGCCAAAGGTTAAAAAATTGATTCCTCCGGTTGCGCTTCCTTTAACGTGGTCGGGATTGGCTTCCTTTATAATCGAATAAGGCAGCATTGCAGCACCGGATGCGATTCCAAAAATTAACATAGAAATTACTGCAGGCATTAATGTGGGTACATAGATAAGCTGCGAAAAACTCATCATCATAATTAATATCCCAACGGAAATAACTGGCTTTCTTTTGCCTTTCAGATCGGAGATCCAACCCAGAAGCGGACATCCGACTACCCAACCCAACGGAACCATAGAGCAGACCAGTACGGCGGAGGAATAAGTGTAGTGGCGATCTTGTTGGAAAAAAGCCACCCCCCAGGTCATTGCGAAAATGGTTGTGGGCGCAAATAAAAGGCCTGAGATCAATCCACTCAGATAACTCTGAGTGTTGCTAAAAACAATTTTATAGGGAATAAATATATTTTTGAGTTCTCCTCGGTTTTCGGTATTTATCTGCTCTTTCGGTATTACAAAAAACATCATTAAACCAACTATTGCACATATAATACCCATCGCTAGCCAGAAAATACCAATACTTAGTCCTCCGTGAACGAGCTTGCCAACTGCAAACTGGCCAACAGATCCTCCAAGCATGCCCATGCACTGGGTAAATCCTATCGCTGTAGCAAGATATTTTGACGAAAATCCATGCGCCGCCAGATAAACGCAACCCGTAAATGCAAAAGCGGATCCTGCACCCTGGAGGAGTCGACCCAAATCCCCTAGAAATAAGCTGTGAGAGGCAAAAATCAAGCATCCAGCGGATAGTGTCAGCGTGCCTAAAGAAATTGGGTACCTCCCTCCAAATCTGTCCAGGCAGATTCCTGCAATTAAACTCGTTACCGAATAAGTATAATAATAAGTACCAAGCACGGTACTGACCATAAGGGTGCTGATCTTAAAATTATCTGAAAGTTGCGGAATCATGACCGCGGGAGATGACCTTGCCACATATTCTAAAAAGTAGAATACAAGCCCTAAGACCCAAGCAATAATAAACCCCCTTTTGGCTCCCTCCAGCATTGTGGATGATGTGTTGTTTTTCATCTTCTTTTGATAATATTTCTATTAATCTAAAATTTCTTTTAAATGTCTGTAATTGCTGCTTACAGTATCCAGTACCTCTTCAAATTTCCCTCCGAGCATCAGTTTGGTCATGGAAAGCGCCATACCTTCCATCATTTTGAGATCGATCTTGGGTGGCATTGCTAGCGCATTAGGATCAGTAAAAACGTTGATAAGCACTGGGCCCCTACATAAAAATGCTTCCCTAAGCAGAGACTCCAGGTCTTCGGGATCATGTATGCTCACTCCTTTTATACCCATTGCCTCCGCAACCATTGCAAAGTCTGGATTTGACATATCGGTTTGTGTGTCCATTAACCCCTGGACCTCCATTTCCAGTTTCACCATACCCAGCGAACGGTTATTAAAAACCACGATCATAATGGGCAGATCATATTGTTTAATGGTCGCCAGATCACCAAGCAACATTGATAAGCCCCCATCACCACAGAAGGCGATAACCTGACTATCAGGATAGCTCAGTGCTGCTCCAATTGCCTGAGGCATAGCATTTGCCATTGATCCATGAATGAAAGACCCGAGCATCTTCCTGTTTCCTTTGGCATGAACATACCTTGCTCCCCATACACAGCACATCCCGGTATCAACAGTGAAAATGGCATTTTCGTTAGCCAGTCGGTCCAGTTCGAAAGCAACCGCCTCTGGATGGATTTGATCATATTTTCCTTTGTCTGTTACGTATGAATTAAGGTGTTCTTTTACTTTTGTATAGATATGTAATTGCGCATCTAAAAATGAACTGTCTGTTTTCTTTTTGAGCAATGAAATCAAGGCAATTACAGTACTCTTAACATCCCCATAAATCCCCAAGTCCAGTTTGACTCTCCGTCCCAGATGCTCGGGTTTCACATCCACCTGAATCACGATTTTATCCTTTGGTAAAAAATTGGTATACGGAAAGTCTGTACCAAGCAAAAGAATTAAATCACTCTCATGCATACTGTGATAGGCGGAGGGTAATCCCAATAACCCGGTCATACCCACCTCGTATGGATTCTCTTTCTGAATGGCCATTTTACCTCTGAAAGAATAACCGACCGGCGCTTTTAGTTTCGCCGCAAGATTTATCACTTCTTCGTTCGCATCTGATGCGCCTATACCGCAAAAAATACAAATCTTGGGATATCTGTTTATCAATGCCGCCATTGAATGCAGTTCTTTTTGCATCGGAAGGATAGATGCTTGTGGGAAATAAAAGCCACGTTCAACAGGATTTTCTATTGCCTGCTGCGCCGCAACATCGCCAGGTAGCCCGATTACTGCGACCCCTCTGGCGTGCATTGCATGCTGAATTGCCGCCTGTGCCATTCTTGGCAACTGTGTCGGGGTCATTACAATCTGGTTGTACACGCTGCAGTCATCAAATAATTTGGTTGTATTGGTTTCTTGAAAGAAGCCCGTCCCGAATTCTGAAGTGGCACAGGTTGCCGTAATTGCTATTACAGGCAAACCTGACCGCTGCGCCTCATAAAGTCCGTTCAGTAAGTGCACATGACCTGGACCACTGCTCCCAGCGCAACAGCCAATTCCATTGAGCTCCGCCTCAGCTGAGGCGGCGAATGCTCCAGCTTCCTCATGTCGGACATGTATCCATGTTATAGCCGCATTTTTTCTAACGGCGTCATTAAGTTCATTTAAACTATCTCCAGTCACGGCATATATTCTTTTAACGCCAGCTTTGACTAACATCTCCACCAATTGTTCTGCTACCTTTTTTGACATTTTTTCTATGGTTTATGTGAATTATAAAAGTTTTGTTTCTATGTTCTATCAGCATGATTACGCCTACAGGTAAATTTTTACTAACTATTTTGTGGGCGGAACGAAATCACAAAAATTGTTTCCTTAATTATTAAGTTTAACAATGACCAGATAATGGTGCACAATCTTACTAAACTCAATTTAGCTGCCAATACATTTAGCCTTGATAATCTGTATGTTAGCATAATTGGGTGCTTTGCTTAGCTTTGTTATCTCGTGATCTGGCCACGTGCTAACGAAATCCCACGAAAGTCTTTTGGAATAGCTGCGAGCTTATAGGATGGTAATCCAGCAATTTCTGCATCTGTTCAAGAGAAGGGACATTAATTTTATTGTTATATCAATTCCCGCTGTGCCTTGGCGTTATTTCGTTCAACTGAAATTCTCAGCTTGTTTCTAACCAGTTGTTGTTAAGTTTATTAGGTGCTGGCATTGAAATTTCATTGATTAATAATTGGAAAACCATTTTTCAAGCTATAAAAAGTTTAAAAATATAACTATGAACAGGTTAAAAAATAAAGTGACTGTCATTACAGGAGGTAATAGCGGCATTGGCTATGGCATTGCGGAATCATTTAAGAACGAAGGGGCGGTTGGTACTGTTACTGGACGAAATCTCGACACTCTAAATCAGGCTACCCAACTTCTGGGCGGAAATTTTTTAGGTATTAAGGGAGATGTCACCAGTATAGCTGATTTAGCAAACATCTTCAGGAAAACCAATGAAAAGTATGGTAAAATTGACGCCCTGGTTGTCAATGCGGGAGGCGCTGTAGATGGTCATGCAATGGGTACTATAGATACTGTTACGGAAGAAAATTACGACGCCTGGATGAATCTTAATTTAAAGAGCGTTTACTTCACCGTTCAGAAAGCATTGCCCTACATGAATGACGGGGCTTCGATTATTCTCATCGGCTCAACTGCCGCCCACCTGGCCTCTCCGGGCATGGCGATTTATGGAGCAGCGAAAGCGGCTGTTATTTATCTAGCCAAAGGGTTGTCTCTGGATTTGTTGTCGAGAAAAATCCGCGTAAACGTGGTTTCGCCTGGTTCGATTGATACACCTGTTTTTGGGAAACTTGTGCCTGCAGAGGAGATAGAGCAGGTAAAAAAGTATTGGGCAGATATTACCCCAGTAGGAAGGCAAGGGTCGCCTGCTGATATTGGGAGTGCTGTCGTGTTTCTGGCATCTGAAGATTCAGCTTTCATTGTTGGTACCGAAATTTTATCTGATGGTGGTTTTACCAGTATGAGTCTGATGAAATGAGTGGGTAAAGATTCTGTTAATTAAAAAAAGCCACCTTCGAATAAAATTTCAGAGGTGGCTGATAAATTAATATAAGGTGATCACTTTTGGTTCTACGTATTCCTCAATACCGTATTTCCATGAGGTTCTGCCGATACCAGATTGTTAAATTCTCCAAATGGTGATCTAGTTTCTTTATTGACAACTGTGTTAACTGCTTTGTTGTATCTAATAATATGCTTTTAAGTTCTCACTATTGGAATTAGCGTACTGGGAGACTTTCCAAATTCTTTTTTAAATGCAAAGGAAAAATGAGAAAAATCTTCAAAACCTACTTCAAGATATACAACACTTGGTTTCTGGTGCTGTTGGGAAATCTGAAAATAGGCCTCTTCAAGGCGTTTCTTCTTAAGCCATTGCCCAGGCTGTACGCCGAAGGTTTTTTGAAAATCTCTTTTAAAGGAAGATAGGCTTCTACCGGTTAGGTAGGCAAACCTTTTCAAACTTACATTGAACCGAAAATTGCGGTTCATGTAAGTTTCGAGCTCAACCTTGTGTGGCATTCCGAAGTTGAAGAATATATTCGCCAGATCAGGTTCCGACTTCAGTAGGATGAGCAGTAGTTCTTCCCTTTTGATAGTTGCAAATGTTTCATCCAATTTCTGATCGCCAGAGTAGTAAGGCGCTAAGGATTGGATGTAATTCTTAATCAGCTTATTTTGTTCAATCGAAAGATAGGCATCCTGTTTGTTTGGAGCTTGAACTCGGTAGGCGTGCCGCTGAAAAAACTCTTGCAAAAATGGCTCATCAAAAGTGATGATAATTTTTTCAAAAGATCCATTGTCCTTTAACTTTGTATATCGTACCAAATGATTTTTTCTGGCCAGATAGCAATCTCCAGGGTTTATTTCGTAATTTTTGTGACCATCATAAGCTTTCATAGATCCCTTAAGTAGGTATAAAAAGTAATGCTCCTGAATTAATGATTCTGGAGATATTTCTGGGCCTAAATGGCAGGATTGTATATTGCTATCTTTCACTTAATGAATATAATGGTAAACAAAATTAGAAAAATAACCTATTTTAGACTATCTATACTTGCCAAGAGTGTTTCTTCCTTGCCTCGTGGATGCCAATTTAGTATTTCTTCAGCTTTTTTATACGATATTTCTACATAAAAATCTTTCGAAATGGGTTTTAAATCTGCAATTTTACTTGCCATTTCCGGACGTTCTTTTTTTGATAAGTTCAGCAATATCATAGATGGCAAATGAACCACTTGTTGTAGCCAAAAAGCGTTGTCCGTTTGCATCAGGATGTAACATTGCCTTAATATGAATGTCTGCAACATCTCTAACATCGACTGCTCCGAAAGTAAACAAAGGTGTTTCTTTAACTACACCTTCGATAATGGAGTTAAGCAAGTCTTGAACGACTGGATAAATACCTCCAATAACGGGACCGGTGATTCCCACTGGATTAATTACGGTAAGTTCTAAATCGCCACCTTCACTTTTCATAAAATCCCAAGCTGCTTTTTCAGCAATCACTTTTGATTTGATATATGGTTCGATAGGCGCATTTTCATCTGTCCAATCTTCTTCGGTGAAAATATGGTTTTTCGGGTCAATACTATAACCAACTGCCGCAAATGAAGATGTGAGCACAACACGTCTTACCCCTGCTTTTTTTGCCGCTTTCAAGACTCTCAAAGCACCATCACGAGCAGGAATAATGAGGTCATTCTCGTCTTTGGGCTGTATCGCAGGAACCGGGGAAGCAATATGTAAAACATAATCACAATCCTTAACAGCTTCGTCCCAACCTGTATCGCTTGTTAAATTAGCTTCAAAAAAAGTAAGGTCTTCAAAGTTTGTAATACCGCTTTCTCTTAAAGTGTTCAGAATTTCATCTTTTCGACTAAAAGAACGCAATGTGGTATTCACCTTATAGCCCTGTTGCAATAATTGTAAAACAGTATGAATCCCCACAAATCCGGTTCCACCTGTTACTAATACTAATGTTGATTTTTTCATTTTTGAATGTGTATTTATGTGAATAATAATTCTTTTGTTTGTGATACAAAATTAGGTCTTTAAACCTCTGTGTATTTTGTTGTGGAGTTCAAATTTAATTTGTTGTGAGGTTCAAAATATCTGTAAAACAAAGAACAATGCAACTAAGTGAAGGATCAATACAAAATACTTAAACTGTCTTTATCGAAGTTTTTTAGGTCATCTTCCTTTCTATCTCTTATTTTTTGTATCCATCTATAATCCTGCAAAAGCGCTTTTACTTCTGAAAATTCTGCATAATAATTATTTTGGTTGAATGTTAAAAATTCTGAATCTCACATTTTTATTATCACCGTAATTTTTATAGTCAATATTAATTCCTGAAATTAATAGCTTGTTAATTAGTGGTTTGTACTAATTCTATGATTTTTACACAATCAATATATCGCTAAATGACTCTTTGGTATTGAAATATCATTATCTGGGTGCCAAAATTTAAAGGATCTTTAAAATTCAAGATTACTGCCAATGGATAATTAAAGAAAACTCTTTTAGCGTTGGTTGGCATGATGAATTTCAATGCGATGAACTGAGACTCCTGAATTCCTTAATGCATTTTGTGCCATTCCGTATGTGTCGAAAGAAAATGTAGAGGAAATTTTATAAGAACGATTCGGTTCGGTAAGCTAAGATTCACACTTTTTAAGGATTATCTTCATTGGCTGTCTGATTGAATAAAGAATGGTAAGTTTTATCACAATGGGAGAAATTTTTTGGCTGTACTAGTCCGTAATTTTTTAAATTGACTGACGAATGGGGGCGTGCATTCAGTGCTTGAATGGTTCATGGTGACTACATTTTTTTTATAAATTATTGCTATTTCAATAATTCATTCCGGAAATGCGATATCAAGCTGTTAATCTCTAAGGGGTAAAATACAAGTAGTTGATAATCAAATGCTATTTGAGTGGAATGGTTTTTCTACGTGTTTTGTAAAATCAGTAGAGTAAACGTCTTCGATACTAAATGATAAAAAATTAGTGACATGTAAAACTAGGCTAGGCCAGCTTACTTTATAAAACTAATTCAACCAATACTAAAAGATTCTAACCTTGAAAAAAACTCTAATTCTCGCCCTCATTTTCAGCTGCCTGGTGATTAAATCTTATAGCCAGAATATTACCAATAACCTGACCACAAAACAGGCTGACGGTCTACGCGACAGCATTGGCGGACAAATGGCCGATCCAAAGAAATTTGATGGCTATCTCAGACTGGCGATGTATAATATACTAAAGCCTGGATCGGAGAAGTCCGATATGGACAGTGCAGCCGGTTATATTAATTTAGCCCAGAAAATTTTGCCACTCCGCAATCCGGAATATTCCGGATACCTAAATTTAGTGAAATCGCACTTATTCAGAGAAAAGGGTCAACGCCAGGATGGTAAAATATCTGCCGAAAAGGCGCTGTCTCAATTAAATGGTACAAACGATAAGTATCATCTTGCGCTTTCTTATTTTGAACTGGCGCAATATAGCGACGACTTGCAGGGTTTGGAAAGAAAAGCAAAAATAAAATTACTGGAGCGTGCGATTTTCTCGCTTGAAGGCACCAGATACCTGGAGTTGAAAGCCTTTATGTTAAAGGATTTGGCAGAGCTTTATAGTAGTGTTTTTCAATCCGAAAAAGCGATGCACTTAGTGCAATTATCACTTGATACTTATAAATCGATTGGTTACAAAAAATTACAAGGTGTATATACCCTTTTCGGAGCCCTTTACTACGAAGCTGGTAATTATCATAAAGCATTATCTAATCTGTTACTTGCTCAACGTACTGCTGAGCGTCTAAATGATCAATCAATGCAGATGTGTCAAATTTATAATATTATTGGAGTGACTTATGGGGTACTGTCTGAGAGAAAAAATGGAATACCATTTTTTAAAAAGGCGTTAAATATTGCCAAACTGAATCACGATGAAGGTGCTATTGCCCTACTTTTGATGAATATTGTTGATAGCTATAATAAATTGGCTGACTACCGAAATGCCCTTGTAATGATTAAACAGATCGAAAAAGAAAACCCTGCTTCTTTAAACAGTAAAGATCCCTTTCTTCTTCCATTATGTTATCTTCGCACATACAATAATTTAAAGGAATTTGATAAAGCTAAAAAATACGCTGAAATACTGCTTAAGTTAAAATTCTTTGGTATGGATGAGGTTACCACCACCAGTAATATTAGTCACGAACTGACAAGATATTATACCTTCACTCATAATTACAAACTTGCAGATTACTATTTAAAAAAAACAAAGTCAATTGCTCAAAGACTAAAAGATCCCTTCAAGATTAGAGAAACATATTACCAGTCCTTTAAATTGGATTCTGTTAAAGGGAATTACAAACAGGCAATCAATAATCTGCTATCCTTCAGAAAAATTAGCGATTCACTTTTTAATGAATCAAAAAGTAAACAAATCAAACAGCTTGAAATTCAATATGAAACTGAACAAAAGGAAAGTGAAATAAGGAATAAAGATCACAATATCGTTTTGCTTAAACAGAAAAACATGTTGCAACAAATGAGGCTGCAAAAGGCTAATTTGGTACGCAACGTAACTATAGCAGGTATAGCGGTTTTATTGATTATTGTTTTGCTGATGGTAAGACAGTTTAGACACAAACAACATATCAACGCAATCACCCTGGAGAACAATATTCTCATAACCCAAAAAAATGAACTTTTGGAGCGTTTGTTAAAGGAAAAAGAATGGCTTTTAAGGGAGGTTCACCATCGTGTCAAAAATAACCTTCATACCGTGATCTGCCTACTTGAATCTCAGGCTGCCTATCTCAAGGGAGATGCGCTTGAGGCAATTGAAAGTAGTGAACATCGTATCTATGCCATGTCCTTAATACACCAAAAACTCTATCAAACCGACGATATAAAAACTGTCGATATGTCTTCGTACCTGCCCGAACTTATTGGTTATCTCAAAGATAGTTTCGGAATGCAAAATAAGTTAACGTTCAGCCTTGATATTGACCATGTTAAACTTGGCATATCCCAGGCGATTCCAATTTCACTAATCGTAAATGAAGCGATAACGAATTCTTTCAAATATGCTTTTACAGACGATAGCAAGGGAACAATCAAAGTTATAATGAAACAGGACGAGAAAGAGATAAAATTAATAATTTCGGATAACGGGGTGGGTATAGACATGGCCATTGTCAATGATACCCTGCAATCACTCGGGCTTAGATTAATGAAAGGTCTTAGTGAAGATCTTGAGGCTGATATAAAATTTGAGAATTCGGGAGGAACTAAAATATCTATAACGTTTAAACCAGACCCGCTAATGTCCGCTTAATCCTGTGATGAGTTTATAAAGCTCATCAGAGTCACTTGCTTTTCTGAGTTTAGAAAAATCTGGTTTGTAAAGACAATACCTATTTGTTCAAGATTTAATACCGTAAAATTCTGATAAATGAATGCCTGCGTACTGCCCTAAATATCGCTATTTCATTAATAATGGGCTAAAAGACGAAATCTCAAGCCAAATTTTTGATTTAAATATTATTAATTAGTTGATTATTAGTCTTTTGATTTTGGTTCGAGTTTGGAGTATTGGTTTGTGAATGTAAAATCGCATTCTCAAACATAATAATCGGTATCAAATGAAAGTATTACATCTCATCTCTAGCCCTCGCGGGAATTCTTCCTTTAGTATAAAACTAGGAAACGCCATTATTGAAAAATTAAAATCAGTCAACGCCGTCGACGCTGTGGTTGTGAAAAATTTGACGGACAAACCATTTCCCCATCTTGAGGAAGTGCACCTGAACTCATTTTTCACGCCCGCCGAAGAAAGGACGGCTGATCAGCTTGTTGCAATTAAACATTCTGAGGATGCAATCTCTGAAATCAACGACGCAGACATTATTGTTATTGGTGTACCAATGTACAATTTCGGAATCCATTCAACCCTAAAAGCCTGGATCGACCATATCGCCCGAGCGGGCATTACCTTCGTTTACACAGCAGAAGGGCCGAAAGGTCTTATAAAAAACAAAAAAGTCTACTTAGCAATTGCCTCGGGAGGTATCTATTCCCAAGGAGCATATAAAAGTTTCGATTTTACGGAACCCTACTTAAGGGTCATTCTTGGATTTCTTGGAATAGAAGATATTACAACTCTGCGTGTGGAGGGACTTAATATCGATGGGGTAAAGGAATCTGCAATGGAAAAAGCGATAGCCGAAGTTGATCAGGTGATCAAATAAATTTAGTATTCCATTTTGCGCAGTTGAAAGAATAAAAGTTAAAGATTATGGAAAGAATTAGCGCTATACTATTGTTGTTGTTTTTGACTGTTTCGCTCAGCTTATTTGGACAGAGAAGCAGGCCATTTCCCGATGGGGGTATTATAACCACCAAGAATGAGGGTGTCAAACTTTCTGGAAAAACTGTCCGTTATGATCTTTATGTTAGAGACACAGTGGTTAATTATACTGGAAAAAGACGGAATGCTATAGCGATAAATGGTGGTATACCCGCTCCCACATTACAGTTCACAGAAGGGGATACAGCAGAAATTTACGTCCACAATGAACTCAAGACTGAAACATCCATCCACTGGCATGGATTACGCCTACCCAATCAGTATGACGGCGTACCTTATCTCACCACAAGCCCAATAGCTGCGGGAACAATCCATAAGTTTGTATTTCCATTAATTCAGAATGGTACTTACTGGTACCATAGCCACACCAAGTTACAGGAGCAAAGCGGTATGCATGGCGCTTTTATTATTCGCAAACGAGAGCCAGAACGGCAGAAGGAATTTACTGTATTGCTAAGTGATTGGACTGACATGAAACCAAAAGAGGTGCAGCGCAGCCTTCATAATCAAAGTGATTGGTTTGCCATTAAAAAAGGAAGTACCCAAAGTTATGCCGAGGCATTGAGATCTGGGCATTTCAGTACAAAAATTAATAACGAGTGGAAAAGAATAGCCGCTATGGATGTGAGCGATGTTTATTATGAGAAATTTCTGATTAACGGGAAACCTTTTCAGGTGATACCTGATTTAAAGCAAAATGATAAAATAAGATTAAGGATAATCAACGGAAGTGCTTCGACTTATTTCTGGCTGGCTTTTGCTGGCGGTAAAATAACAGTGGTCGCTAATGATGGGCAGGACGTGCGCCCCGTAGAAGTCGATAGGCTTATCATCGGTGTTTCAGAAACCTATGATATCGTAGTAACCATTCCGAAAAATATGAAATATGAATTTCTAGCAACCTCGGAAGATCGGACGTCCTCTACGTCATTATGGCTGGGCGAGGGTATGGAAATGCCAATGAAACGCCTCCCGCCATTGAATTATTTTAAAGGCATGGCCATGATGAACGGCATGATGGGTATGAACGGGAGTATGAAGGAGATGAAAATGAGTTATCAGTTGATGGATATGAATAAGGTGATGTATCCTGAAATATCGGCAGATAAGATGGCCAATATTAAAATGGTAGGAAGCCAGATGAGTGCTAATTCCTCCATGGCGGGAATGGACATGGGCAACCAGACATCCAAAACAGTAACCCTAAACTACACGATGTTAAAGGCGCTCAAAAATACTTCTCTGCCTGATTGGCCTACTAGAACAATGAATTTTGAACTCACGGGCAATATGAACCGTTACGTCTGGACGATAAATAATAAAGCTGTTTCCGAAACAGACAAAATTCTGATTAAGAAGGGAGAAAACATACGTATTGCATTGTTTAATAATACTATGATGAGGCATCCTATGCACTTACATGGGCATTTTTTTAGGGTTTTAAATGGTCAGAAAGAATTTGCTCCGCTAAAAACAGTATTGGATATTTTGCCAATGGAACGGGATACCATAGAATTTGCTGCATCCGAAAGTGGAGACTGGTTTTTCCATTGTCATATCCTCTATCACATGATGAGCGGTATGGGAAGAGTGTTCAGCTATGAAAATTCCCCACCAAATCCAGAGATTCCAAATCCTGAACAATCTTACAAAAAACTCAAAGCTGACGATAAAATGATCCATACCATGGCAAGAGTAGGGATAGAGAGCAGTGGTAGTGATGGCTCAGTGGTGCTGGCCAACACCAGGTACCGCTTTTCCACCGAATGGCGAGTTGGATTCAATAAAATAGACGGTTGGGAATCCGAGAGCCATTTTGGTAGGTATATCGGAAAAATGCAATGGTTTTTTCCTTATGTGGGTTGGGATTTCCGAAGGCGAACCGTAGACCCGGAAGAAAAAAATATCTTTGGGCAGTCCAGAGATCCAATGGATAATATCTTTGGACAGGAGAACTCAAAAAATTTCAGACAAGTTTTCCACGTCGGTTTTCAGTATACTCTTCCAATGCTGATTATAGCAGATGCCTCTATTGATCATACTGGAAATGTGAGGTTTCAGCTTATCCGGGAGGATATTCCGCTCTCCAAGAGATTGAGAATGAATTTTATGGTTAATACGGATAAAGAATATATGGCTGGACTGAGATTCGTTGTAACTAAGTATTTTTCCTTATCCACTCATTATGATAGTGATATGGGCTATGGCGCAGGCATAACACTAACATACTAAATATTGGAAAATGTAATGCAGTTAAAAAAAATATGGGCTTGAAAATGAAAGCAACCCAAATAATGAGCATCAGTTCTTTCTCGGTTCTGTTGTATTCGCTTACATTGAAAACACTTGCCAAAAACTTTTCAAATAATTTTTGGAAAGGTGCTGGTTGAAAAATATTGCTGTTTTAGCAATCAAGGAATGGTATTATAACTTTAGCATAAAAATTTTAGAGTTTCGGTCAGGGTATGAATAGCCTTTGGGAAGGGTAGATCCTATTGGTAGTTCAATAAATCCATTTCTAACATAAAATCTGTGAGATGCCACTGCGATCGATGGGGTGTCGAGGAAAACAAATTCCATACCCGTTTCTAATGCGAACTCTTTGAGCTTGTCGAAAAGTTTCTGTGCGATCCCCACTTCTGATCCCCTAAAATCCTTTGCCACGAACATCTTCCTGAGCACCCCATTGCGGTCATCTATTTTTTGAAAGCCAATCGTACCATAAATCTTAGCTTCAGCCGTAGCAATCCAAAATCCTCCAGAACTGTAGAACTTGTTCAGATCCAAAAGATCAGGTTGCTCTTCAGGTAGAAAGCCCAAGCCAAACTCTCCATTTTGTATGCCAAGAACAAAATCACGAATCTGGGTTTCTTCCCATTTTAAATATCTTCTAACTATGATTTTTTCCATCTGTTCGTTTAAGGCATTAATTTACCATTTGAAAATTAATATCGTCTTCCTGCTTAGTTCTAAGGGAAGCTATCTATAGCCGCTGGAATCAAGCATAATATTTATAAAGAAATTTCTCTAAAGATAATGGTTCCCGTCCAATCAGTGTAGCGAGGGTAGGATCACAAGCTTCCAGCTCCCCATTCTGAATCGCATCAGACCAATCTGCACTAAAGGTGGCAGCCTGCAATGGTAAGCCTATTTTAAGCATTGCCTGAATATAGTTTTCTCTATTGAAATTTAAGAATGGAACTTTTTCTCCGTGCAGATTCGAAAGTATTTTGGCAATATCCTCACCCGACCAGTTCCTGACATTTGAAAACGTTATTTCTTGATTATTATAAAGTTCTGAAATTGCAAGTGCGGCAAGCCCTTCACCAAGTTCGTCTCTTGATACAAAAGCTGTCCTACCATTTCCGGTTGGAATGGAAACACCATCAGCCAGCACATTGGAGCCTAAAAAAAAGGTAAGTGATTCCGCGTAAAGATTGTTGTTGACAATTGTGTAGTCAATTCCAGATTCTCTTATTAACTTCTTGGTCGCAATTTCCGCTTCGGTGACTTCTGGCAACAGGAAATGACTTTCAGGCTTTTGTTGAATACTGGTGTAAATTATTTTCTTAACACCACAGGCAACTGCCGCTTTGATTGCGTTAGACTGTTGTAAAATACGGTCGGAGAAAGCAGGCGCAGATATCAGTATCAATGTTTGAACGCCTTCGAAAGCGGTTAGCAACGACTCGAAATCCAGGTAGTTGCCTTTGCGAATATTGATGCCTCTCTTTATGAGGTCAGTTGAACGTTCTATTCTGTGTGTCATTCCCCAGATGTTGGATTTTGGGCTCAATTTTATCAGCGACTCTAGAGTAGCTTGACCAAGGCCGCCGGTAGCGCCAGTGACTAGTATCATAATTTTCTTATTTAATGTTTGTGTAAATATTACTGATCAATAAATATTTAGCCTAAACGGCTAAACCTGTTATATTTTAAAATTTTAGTGCCAATATTGATTTTTTTAAATCTCTATTTCGTCAAAAAATACTAAGCACTTTATATATCAATAGTCCGTGCAAAAACTCAACTCCATTATTTAATTAACCGCCATACCAACTCCTGTTAAGTCAAGGGTACATTTGGATTAGCTGATTGGAAAGTGTAAACTGTATTATCGCTCAATAATGTGACCTGTATAAATCCCAGAGTAAACTACTGGTCATTTATTGGCAGCTGAGAGGCGACCTCTGGGAACATACTTTTGATAACGCGGATCATATCCAAAGATTCCCGGAGCAAGAGTATCTTTCCATTATCAGCAACAAGTCTTCCCGCATAAGTCTGATAGTAGGGCAACTTTGTTGCCGTTACGCTGCCTATAACATCATATTCTGCGAACACTTGATTAGGTGTGTCGATGTATATGTTTACGTTTGCAAATTTAAATTCAGGGAATAAGTTCGGAATGCCCTTGAGAAACACATCAATGGCGTTTTTTCCCTTCCATTGCCAGGGCATTCCCAGGCTATTGAGAAAGGGTAGTTCGATAACCGCTTCTGGTGAAAATAATTCTAGCGCAATCTCAGGATTTCCGATATGCTCCATATAATCCAAAAGCAATTCTTTTGCGGTTTTCACTTCGTTTATCATATTAGCATGCGTTCATACTAAACTATTACATTGAAAAATCTGTGCCGAAGTTGGCGCAGGATTGAAAGTGCTGATGGATGAATTCTATTTTTCCCTTCAGCTAGCTTCTCTTTTTCTTAGTTGTATTTCTTATACGGCTAAGGGTTTCAGGAGTCATACCCAAGTATGAGGCAATCATATGTTGGGGAACCAGGGTTGCCAGCTTCGGTCTTCGCTTCAAAAAATCGAGATATTTTTCCTCTGCGGTAAAGCTTATTGCGGAGTGAATCCGGTTTTGGGAAACAATAAAGGATTTTTGTATCAGCACATTCACCAACTCTCCAAGTTTAGGGATTTCAGTGCATAGCATCTCAAAGTTGTCCTTTGTAATCTGTATAACTTCTGAATCCGTAACTGCGTCAATATAATAGTTGGATGGCTCCTGGAGCATGTAACTCTCCCGGTCGCCACTCCAATAATTCTCGGTGGCAAAGTATACAATATGTTCCTCGCCTTTTTCATCAACGCGGTAGTTGCGCAAGCAACCTTGCGTGACAAAGGCAACAAAATTACACAGTTCTCCTTCCTGCAACAGATATTGACCCTTCCTGAGCTTTCTTATTCTGGAAACCCTCTGGATGATTTTATAGTCGTCAAGAGATAAAGCGATCTTATCCTGCAGATAAATGTAAAACGAGTCGGACACATGGCAAAACTAGCCAAAATTTATATTTATCCAATTCAGAATATTACTTTCCAATATTTAGTGATCTTTCCCAGAAAGTACGATTTCTATCTTTTCTTTTTATAGGAGCCTAGTACCTTGTAAGCCGCAGGACTTCTATCTACGTTGAGTTCTTTCAGTTTTTTCTCATACTCCAAAGCATAGGGCTTTTTCATTTGAACTGTTAAGAAATGTTCGATATTATCGTTCCATGTTTCATTTACAAGAAATTCCCCAGGCTTACCAAGCTCCTGATAAACTTTGGCTTCCACGAAATTCGGTTCGTTGCTGATGGTGTCAAATAGATCGAGCAAAACCTTTCTAAACTTTTCTGAATTTTCGGGACTTGCTTTAAATTTGATATTTAAAACAAGCTGTTTAGAATCGGGCTTTTGCTCTTGTGCTTCGACTTTAAACTGGAGCATCGCTATCAAGAAGGATATAAAGAAAATTTCCTTCAAGTTTCCGGTATTAAAAATATGTTTCATTGTATTAAGTATTATTTATTCAAATCTAAATGGTTATTCAATAAAGAAAATTGATATTTCATAACAAATCAATTGATATTAATCAATTCGGGGGGTAAACTTGATCGTATTGACTAATTGCAATTTTCATGTTTTTTTCTCTACGCATCACTGATGCTTTTCCTGGGGCATGTATTTGGCCCTTCGGCACTTGATTTGCAAACGATAGTAACGTTTATATAAAAAAGGATAGGTGAGCTTCTCATCTGAACTTAATGGGGAAAGGTGAGTAAAGTTGATTAAAAAGTGCGCTCGTTTGCTTAACCTCAGTAAAAACTAAATAGCTATGAATGAGATAAAGTATGAATCCGAAAGGGCTGGTGAACAGGCTTTCAATTTTTATGAGGACGGTAATAAGGTGGGCGGGATGGATATTAGCGTGGATAACAAAACCCTCACCGTACATCGGACACATGTTACTGAAGGAAAGAAAGGGAAAGGATACGCTGGCGAACTCATAGATTGCATGATTGAATTTGCCAGAAAAAACGAGCTTAAAGTAAAACCGTTATGCCCTTTCGTAAACGCTCAGTTTAAAAAGGAACCGACACTTTATATAGATCTATGGAGCTCGGAGTAATCAATAATTCCGCTAATCCCCCAGCTTGTTTCAAGTTCATCCGTTTCTAAATGCTGCAGCGGTTAGTGATATTTCAATTATATGCAGTCAGTCAGCGAAATGCCGTGTCTAATAATAACTGGATATTAGATGCAATAGTCTGATAGACAGTATTTTATTTTTGGGTTCGTTGTTTGCTATTTCCGAATTATCAGTTCACAAAACTTCTTAAGTCCAATGATCAAAACAGTTGAGCATCACCCTTCGCCATTAGAAATTGGCAGTCGGGTTAAAGTAGCATCCAAATTTCCGATAGGGCACTACAGGGTACCCATGTATATAAGAGGAAAAGAAGGCCAGGTCGTAAGAAATCTGGGCAAATATATTAACCCTGAGCAGGAGGCTTTTGGAAAAAATGCCGGAAATAAGCTTTGGTACTATATGGTATCTTTTGATCAGGGCATGGTCTGGCCAGATTATGTTGGAGAACCAGCAGATAAACTGGAAATAGAAATTTTTGAAAATTGGTTGGAAAAAGTTTAAACAAAAGATATGGATAACCACCACAATCATCCCCATGACCACAGCCCTATACAAGAGGATGAACAACCGGGCTATTATGAAATTTTAGAAATCACCATCAGAGAACTCTTAATCGAAAAAGGGATAATCGGAAGTGAGGATGTAAGAAAGCAAATAGAGGTTTTGGATTCACGCTCGCCGGTGCTCGGTTCAAAACTTGTAGTAAAAGCATGGAAGGATCCGGAGTTTAAAAAAAGGCTT
Organism: Pedobacter jamesrossensis; assembly: GCF_042650905.1. Taxonomy (NCBI): domain Bacteria; kingdom Pseudomonadati; phylum Bacteroidota; class Sphingobacteriia; order Sphingobacteriales; family Sphingobacteriaceae; genus Pedobacter; species Pedobacter jamesrossensis. The sequence continues at coordinate 35,998 of NZ_JBHSBY010000035.1, forward strand.
CTCGCAAATGGAAATACAGCAGCGGAAGAAATGGGTATAACTATATATGACGATACCGCATTCACCGTATTGGAAGATACACCATCAGTTCATCACATGATTGTTTGCACGCTTTGTTCGTGTTATCCACGTGCGGTACTTGGACTACCGCCTGACTGGTATAAAAGCAAGCAGTATAGGTCAAGAGCTATAAAAGAACCAAGAGCTGTTCTTGCAGAATTCGGCACCATAATTCCCGATGATATTCAGGTTATCATTAATGATTCAACAGCAAACCAGAGATACATGGTACTCCCACTACGGCCAGCTGGAACAGAAAACTTCAGCGATGAACAACTTGAAGCGATCGTTACCAGAGATACCATGATTGGGGTGTCTATTTGTTCAATTTAAATAATTCAAGTAAAAAATATGTCAACAGAGAATTTAGTAAAGCACTTGCCTAACGATTTTGGGGGAACAGGTTGCTCAGATGATAAAATTGAGATATATGAACGAGCACTTTTTCCTTGGGAAAAAAGATGCCATGCGCTTTTAGACGTTCTGGATTATCACAAAGTTGTCAATACAGAGGAAAAGCGCAGGGGAACTGAAAATCTGGGTTCCGAAATGGCTTCAAAACTTAGCTACTATGAAAAGTGGATCGTTTCTGCATCGAATTGCCTGCTTCAAAAAGGTATGATCTCGCCAGATGAGATTGCTGTAAAGTCAAAAGAAGTTGAAGCGCGTATTAATATGACGCTGTAATGGAATATTCGGCAGTCATGTTGATGATCATGTTGGGACTTCGGCATGGATTTGACCCTGACCACATCGCTATAATCGACGGAATAAGTGTGAGATATACCGTTTCCAAGCCTAAGCTGGCCAAATGGACAGGCACGCTCTTTGCTATCGGCCACGGGTTTATAGTGACCTTGGTGATGACCAGTATTGGCTATATCGGCCATTCGACCCGGTTGCCGGATGGCTTGTGGAAATTCATGGAATGGGTACCTGGAGCAGTTTTGATATTGGTTGGGTTGATGAATTTAAGGATGCTAACTCAAAAAACTGTATATAAGCCTCATGGGCTAAAATACTTTTTTATTCCTTCAAGTATAAAAAACAGCTCCAATCCCTTCGCCATTATCTTTATAGGAGCGCTGTTCGCCATGGTTTTTGATACCAACACCCAAGCTACTGCCTGGGCTTATGCTGCAACATCACAAATGACCATTTGGTATGCACTCATCCTCGGGATCGCATTTTCAATAGGCATGATTACCACAGATACACTTGACAGCAGAATATTATTTTCACTCATGCTCACCTCTCAAAGAGATTCATCTGTTCTGAATTACCGCAGAAAGCTTGGTTGGATAATCGTTTACATTTCACTAGTTGTTGGGAGCTACAAATTTTTATCACATGTATTCCCTGAAATTGAGCTTCAGGAATCAGTTTTGACTGGAATTGGGATAGCTTTTTTTGTTCTTATGAGCATTTTTTATGCCTACATCATATATGGTATTCATCGTGCCGGGAGGGAAAAACATGGCAATTAAAGATTTGACAATTGTTAAAACGCATTTATTTATGTGCAATGGAGGGAGCTGCAAGTCGAAAGGCTCAGAAGAATCCATTGTCGAAATTAGAAAGTTAATTGAGGAGGCCGGAATCGGTGAAACTATCCACACCACTAAAACCTTATGCAACGGAAGGTGTAATGACGGGCCAATCGTTATAGCGATGCCCAGAGGGTTCTGGTTTTCTAAACTGACCGTGCCAAGAGTGAAAGACTGGATCGATGGTTTTATTATACGGGGCGAAACTCCGACCGAAAATCTTCTATTCACTTACGGTTCACAGGAAATTAATAATGCCCAGGAAGGAGACTGATCTGGGTGGGAACATCATAAAGGCAGAAATAATTTTAGGGCTTTCATACTAAAAGTTCAATACGGGATGATCTGCGTTAGCATATAGTTTCAACTGTGTTACCCTAAGAAGCTATCCCGAGCGAAGGATTATTTCGCTATTCTCTGAAACGATTTTTGATATTTCACAACCTCTTATTTTTTTCGTTTAATCTCGTTATGCAGATAAGTTTGTGTTATGGTTATTTAACTGAAAATCAATGCTTTGTATATTGGTGTGCAATTGGTAAACAGTAGTTGGAACAGAAAAGATCCTGATTCACAAATTTATTTTTTTAATTTAACAAGCTAATGTAATTATGGAAACACAGAGAAAAAGGATAAACAGAAAAGTCCTAGTCATTATCATCATCGTTGTCTTTGTTGGAATTAGCCTGCAGTTTACCGGGCCCGAAATCGTTAACCCGCCAATTACCTCAGAGATCCAGGTTCCCGAAAATGTTTCCGCCATTTTACGCAAAGCATGTTACGATTGTCACTCGAATGAATCCAGGCCATCCTGGTTTGATAAAATCGCTCCGGTTTCCTGGCTTGTTTCATCAGACATTAAGCAAGCAAGGTCAAGGTTCAATTTTTCGCAGTGGAATGATCTTGCACCTGCAGACCAACAGGTGAAATTCTGGGAAATGATAAATATGGCTCAAAATAACAAAATGCCTCTGCCAAGTTATGTAACTTTTCATCCAGATGCAAAGTTGACCAAAACAGATATTGATGTGCTTAAAAAATATGGTCAGCAGTTCATATTATCTAAGCCAGGCGATACTGCGGGCGTAAAGGAAGCAGAAAAAGAACTTGCTATTTTTATGGCTCTAGGTAATAGACCACAGTTAGAGCCAGTATCCCTTAATGGCATCAAATATTCGGGGGATTATAAAAACTGGAAAGTGATGGTTGCTACAACCCGATTTGAAACACGCACGATGCGTGTCGTTTACGGGAATGATATTGCCATTAGAGCCATAGAAGAGGGTAACATAAATCCCTGGCCACAGGGTTCGACTATTGTAAAAGTTGTATGGAATATGATCGAAGATGCCGATGGTAATATAAGACCCGGAACTTTTAATAATACGCAATGGATGGTCAAAGATGATCAGAAATTTCAAGACACCAAGGGTTGGGGTTTTGCAAGATTTAATGGTACTAATTTATTGCCGTATGGTAAAAATGCAGCATTTGGAACAGAATGCTTTAACTGCCACAAATTAGTAAAGGAAACAGGCTATGTTTTCGATCTGCCCGTTAGTAAGAAAAATCAACTAGCCTCTACCAAATAACACTTGTCAACTCACCGCCAAAACAAGAAAAATATTATGAAATTGATAAACATATTTCTCGCCATTTCCTGCACTTTCTTTAGTTGTAGATCACCCAAAGATAAAAGGGTCATTTTTGACGCAGCGGGGCAGAAACCGATTACCTCTTTAATCAGCAAAAAGCTAAATACAGTGTCCATCTTATTTGGAAATGAACCTGCAGCAAAGGCATCAATAACGGGTACGGAAGGTAAGGGCGGAGAAATTTATACCCTGGTTACCTGGAACCAGGAGGGTAATAAATTCTGGTATCCTGGTCTAATCAACGGAAGTGTAAAAAGTATTGAGATTGTGGCGATTGGAAACTCAGGGGATAAAATCGACTTCAATTATAGGCTTAAGGAAGGAGAGGCTCCCTTGAATAAGACAAACTCTCCCTTCACATCGCAAGAACGAATTGATTATATTACAAAGTTGAAGCCTTCGGTATACCCATAACTTTTTTACGCCTGTTCTTGCAAGTAAGTTTTATCTTTAAACTGATAATATAGAAGTTTTTTTAGCTCATCCCCAAAAGACTAGCGTAAATCAAAAATAAATATGTTTGTTTTGATCTATGACAAACGCATCTCATAAACCTCGGGGACTATCCCGAAAAAATTAGTGAAGTTAATGTGAGTTGCTAATCCATATTGGTTGGTTTTAATTGGCCTTTTCTATAATTTTTATGATTTGTAAAGACAGGGTTTAGGCGAGCTTTTTCCATCCCTATTGCATGCATTGTTGCGCTTAGTTTCTTGTTTTTATTCAGTCAATCTCCTTTACAGCCAGCGTTTTTCCAGCCCCTTTCTCCCGGACTTACCTGCCCTATGGAAATCATTTTTTTGTTCCAGAGTGTGTCCTCTATTGTTATATCAATTTTCTTTCGGCAATAGGACGAAATATCAGTATTGAAAAAAATAGTTATTTGTTTTAAGTATTTGTTTTTCAGGTAGTTGTTGTGTGGCATAAAGTTTTCTAAACCATTAGTGTAGCGTTAAGCTAAAGACTACTGAATGCTCACAAAATCAATCCATCGTCCAGGTAAGGACATCAACAAAAATTAAACAATATTAATATGAAACTCAAATTAATTATCGCCCTATTGCTAGTGTTAGTTCTAGGTGGGGCAGAGGCACAAATTCCTGACATCAATATGGTGAGGTATGGTTCGGTTAAAATAGAAGATGTTAACGTATTTTATCGAGAGACCGGTTCTCCTGATAAACCTACGCTGCTTTTGTTGCACGGATTCCCAACTTCTTCCCACATGTTCCGTAACCTGATGATCGCATTACAGGACAAGTACCATCTTATTGCACCAGATTATCCAGGCTATGGAAGCAGTTCGGCTCCATCAGTAAAAGATTTCGAATATACTTTTGACCATCTTGCCACAATTGTAGACAAGTTCGCTCAGGCTAAAGGGCTTAACAAATATAGTCTTTACGTGATGGACTATGGTGCTCCTGTTGGATTCAGACTTGCAACAATGCATCCTGAGAAAGTTCAGGCGCTGATTATCCAGAACGGAAATGCGTATGATGAAGGTCTTGAAGATTTTTGGAAACCTTTCCGTGAATTATGGAAAGATCCGAAAAAACAAGAGAATATTGATGCAATGATGAAAATATTAACCATTGATGCAACCAAATGGCAGTATACAAATGGCGTAGGAGATACAACTAAAATAAGTCCTGAAAACTGGATTATTGACCAGGCAGGTATGGATCGTCCCGGCAATAAAGATATACAGCTGGCCCTATTTTATTCGTATGGAAGCAATCCGCCACTTTACCCTCAATGGCAGGCGTATTTTAGAAAACATCAACCACCTACTATCGTTATGTGGGGCAAAAATGACTATATTTTTCCTCCATCAGGCGCAACCCCGTATAAACGTGATCTTAAGAATATTGAAGTTCATATATTACCTACCGGGCACTTTGCACTCGAGGAATACGGGTTTGATATGGCAAAACATATAGACGAATTTTTATCTAAGAATAACATCAAATAATATTTAAACTAACCGAACAATGGAAATACGATATCCAGTTCCACCATTTAATCTAGCTTCGGCAACAGAAAAGGTCCAGTTGGCGGAGGATGCATGGAATAGCTGTGATCCTGTGCGAGTTTCGTTAGGCTATACCATAGACACCGAGTGGCGAAACCGTTGCCAGTTTCTTAACGGAAGAGCGCAGGTCGTGGAATTTTTAACGAAAAAATGGCAGGAAGAACTTTATTATAAGCTTCGAAAAGAGCTCTGGGCATTTAACGGTAATCGCATTGCAGTCAGGTTTGAGTATGAATGTCAGCGTAAAAGTGGAGAATGGTTCCGTGCATATGGAAATGAAAACTGGGAATATGATGAGAATGGCCTAATGCGAAGGCGATTTGCGAGTATTAATGACCTGCAGATACAGGAGCAGGAGCGACGACTTTAAAAAATTGTAGTGTGAGGGTTCGTCGGGAACCCGAATCTGCACTTATCGATGGGCGCTTTCCTGGCTATATTTCCAGGAAAGATGCTCCCGATATCTTAGATTTTTTTTTGAAGTTGAAACAACTTTATCATTTAGGATATGAACGATGTATTTAAATTCATTAACGATTCGCGGCAGGCTTTCATTAAATTTTTGGATGGTTTAACGATTGAACAGTTAAACCATATGCCAGAAGGTTATAATAATAATATCATATGGCACTTTGGACATGTTGTAGTTTCTACGAAGGCACTGTGTTATTTACGGACTGGGATTCTGAAACAGCCATCAGATATTTTGTTTTATGAGTTTTACAAGTCTGGCACCAGGCAGGCCTACCGGGTTAGGGGAAATGAATTTCAGAAATTAAAAAGCTTGGCTAATCGAAAGTATCAAAGGAATAAAGAGTGACTATGACTGGGTGTTATTTGAGCGGCTAATTCCCTTTTCGACATCTACCTATTCAACAGAAATACAAAATATAAATGAGTTGCTTATCAAACAATAGGTCATGATAACCTACATTTTGGTTATGCACTGGCACTTAAAAAATTAATATCAGCCTAAGTCAGTTATGAAAAACCTGAAAAGTCTGTTTCGGCCATATCTTTTAGGGAATCTTGAACTTGCAAATAAAATTGTAATGGCGCCGATGACCAGGGCCAGGGCATGCAATGAAGAATTGGTGCCCACAGACGAACATCTAGTCTATTATGCCCAGCGTTCTAGCGCAGGTCTAATTATAAGCGAAAGCGTACCTGTAAGCAAAAATGGGATCGGGGCAGTCCACATTCCTGGCATTTATACGCAGATTCAGGTCGATCAGTGGAAGAAAGTAACTGCTGCTGTGCATAGTAAGAAAGGTCATATTTTTGTTCAGCTCGTTCATTGTGGTTCGGTTTCTAACCGTTCTCTGCTTTCAGGAAAAAGGCCGTGTGGGCCTTCTGCTGTTAACCCAATGGAACAAGTTCATACCTTGAAGGGTGCCAAAAATACGGTTATACCCAAAGCATTTTCTAAAAAAGAAATAAAAAGCCTTGTTGCCGAATTTAAACATGCGGCCATCTCTGCAATGGAAGCAGATTTCGATGGCATAGAATTACATGCCCAGCTTTACACGCTTATACCACAATTTTTGAGTCCGCTAACTAACCTTCGCCATGACGAATATGGTGGAAATATCCCCAACCGGGCAAGGGTTTTATTCGAAATACTGGAGGCGGTAAGTGAGGTATGGCGGTATGATAGGATTGGTATAAAGTTTGCGCCAGCCGCATTTAACAAGGGACTGATAAATCCTGGTACTGAAACGCTGGATACATTTAAGTACCTTCTTAAAGAGCTTAGTAAAAAAGGTCTTGCCTATATTCACTTAGTTGGGCCCGCCCGCTCGCTGCTTGGGACGGCGCTTGAAAGCATAGAAAATGGCTACTTTGAATATTTCAGGAATCTTTATAAAGGAACATTGATTGCAAACAAGGCTTTTGGAGTTGATTCGGCAGAAGAAATTTTGGTGAGTAAAAACGCAGATCTGGTATCTTTCGGCGTTCCATTTATAGCAAATCCAGATCTTGTCGATAGGTTTCGCAACGGATGGGAACTCTCGACGGCGGAGAGCAGTTCATACTATTCTTTAGGGACAAGGGGATATACAGACTATCCTAATTATTTGTCCGGATTTGATAGCTGAGCCTTAATCTTTTTATCGATCCTACCTTGGAACCGCACCATCAAAACAGCGAGGGATAATATGCTTTTATTAACCCTTTTAGAAAAAAAATAACAAAAGTAGAGAGATAATTATTTAGCTAAAAAATTTACGTATGAAAGCTGAAGTATCAGATAAAAGTTTTTTAGAGTTTCTTCCGGTTAGCCTGTTCGGTGGGGTGATGGGTTTATGTGGACTGAGTTTCTGCTGGCGGCTAGCGGAAAAATCCTGGGGCATCCATCCTTATTTTAGTAATGCCGCTGGTGTGCTGGCTGTCCTTTGTTTTCTAATACTATTTGTTGCCTATGTGATCAAAATATTCAGGTATCCAAAATTGGTTATCGCTGAGGCAAACCACCCGGTTCAGATATGCTTTTTTGCAACGTTCATTGTGTGTCTACTCCTTATTCCAGGGATTACCCTACCTTATCTTCCCGTGTTTTCCAAAGTAATCTGGTCAGCAGGAGCATTAATGATTTTTATTTTTGCGCTACATGTGTTGCGTAAATGGTTAGACAATAAACAACAGCCTGAGAGCGCCATGCCGATCTGGATTCTTCCGGTCGTTGGCACCCTTGATGTTCCTGTGGTGGGATATCACATCGGGATACCTGGTGTAAAAGAAATCTGCCTGATGTTTTTTGGGATTGGTGTGCTATTTGGTATAATTTTGATTGTTGTAGTCATTTCCAGACTTTTTTTTCAGGCACCAATTCCTCCTGAACTTCAGGCCACCCTGCTTATTTTAACTGGTCCATTTGCTTTAGCATATACCGGTTACATAGAGATTCAGGGGAATCAGGATATTGCCTCAGCAACAATGTTTTACTTCAATATTTTTCTCTTTTTGTTGATTTCGGGCAAAATTATGTTGTTGCCTATTAGCTGCCCGTTCAAAGTTTCCTGGTGGTCGGTGAGCTTTCCCCTAACCGCAATTACGGTCACCTGTTTCCACTACGCCAATTTCAGCCATTACTACATTCATAAATTAATGGCCGGGGGTATGATCCTGTTGACCACCACAGTGATAATCTACCTGCTTTTTCAGACATTTTTTAAAATTTCGACCCGTACTTTTGTACCCCTAACGCCCAGTAAATCATGATTATGCATCTTCCTGAAGATATAAACAGAAGACATTTTCTTCATGCGCTGGGCATATTTAGCGCAACTTTTTTTTTCTCGTTTAAATTTAAAAATATGGAGACACTTAAAAATATTACCATACGCCAAAGCAACTTTACTGTTGAGGAAACCCTCAACCGTATTGCTTTTTTTCTTCAGAGTAAAGGCATCACAATTTATGCCCGAATAGATCAGCAAAATGAAATGGCAAAAATTGGTCAGAAAATAAGACCGATGGAATTTATTATGTTTGGCAAGCCTTCAGTTGGATTTAAAGCGGTTAGTATTAACCCAGTTATTGCCCTGGATCTTCCCCTTAAAATACTTGTTTATGAAAATGAAAATGGAAAAGTGCACATCGCCTACAATGAGCAGGGGTTTCTTTCTGAACGATACAAATTAGACCCGTCAGTTGCCTCACTTTTTGTTTTAGACGCTGTTGTGAGCAGTGCATTGGAGAACTGATGCCAGGATTATTATTTTTCAATGGGCGATAAGTGTTTCTGTTGATAGGAGAAATCGCTTATTTGTTCGCTATTTTCTGGTTAGATTTTTTTCTCCTTACTTGGATGGATCTATTGCTATTGCATCGGTAAACAAGGTAGAAAACAAGAGCGCAGAGAAGGTTGTACCTCAATAATTTAAAAGATACTTTTTGAATATTACAGTGAATCGGGCCGGAAAAAAGTATGTGCTTGCATTTGTATCACTTAATCGACCTAAATATCTAAAGCAAAATCGGTTCGCGAATACATCATATTTCAATAGATTATCGCAAAAACCTGATATTAAATGAATTGCATTTCGAAGATTTTATGTTAAGGTTCTGATATTCAGTCACTTAAATTGCGGCATATTTTCTGAATTATCTAATTGGAGGCAGCTTGGATATTTTCCAACTAAACTTATGACAACATTATCAACCAGGAGGGTGAAATCTAGGATGACACAAAAAATAATCGAAATGCACAACAAAGGTTACGAATATGATTTTCAGATAATTGATGGACCACGAATCGTCTGCCTGCAGGATAATGTGCCTTTCCAGCATGAAAGAGTACAGATTTGTGTAATCGATCAATGTTTTGATTCTGTTTCAAAGCAGTTTAAGTATATCCATACCATTGAAACGAGCTGCGGAAGAAAAGGATTGTTGCTTGATGGAAGGCTTTTCACAAGCCCACAGTCCAATAATTATTTTATGCCCGAATCTTGAATAACAAATTTGGTTATCGTTTAATAACCTGCTGACTAACTATATCTTAAACTATTAATTATTTTAAAATGGAGACGCAAAAAGAAAACGAAGTAATGGCAATTACACCTTTTCAGGATGATCCGCTATTATCGGTGGAGGTCAAGGAATTTTTAAAGGCATTAAATGATCCCGCAAATCAGCCGCTTGAGTCGATGGACCCAGTAGATGCACGCAAAGTACTGGAAGGTGCTCAATTATCTGTTGAGGTGGATATGTCGGGCATAGAAGAATCAGAGCACAGCATTGAAGCGGACGGCTTTAAAATATTGCTCAATATCGTGAGACCTGAGGGGGTTAGCGGGATACTTCCTGTTTTTATTTTTATTCATGGGGGTGGCTGGGTGCTTGGCGATTACCCGACGCATAAAAGAATGGTAAGGGATCTAGTAGTCATGTCAAAAGCATGCGGCGTATTTGTCAACTATACCAGAACTCCGGATGCGGCATTTCTAACAGCGATTAATGAAATTTATGCTGCTACAAAGTGGGTGGCTGAAAATGGCGAAAAAATTAATGTCGATGGAAAGAGGCTCGCAGTGGTAGGAAATAGTGTTGGCGGTAATATGACCGCGGTAACTGCATTGAAAGCCAAAGCAATGGGAGGTCCGGATATAAAACTGCTTATCATGATGTGGCCGATAGTTGATTGTGATTTTGAGACCGCTTCTTACCGCAGGTTTGGTCAGCAGCGCTTTCTTACTACTCCATTAATGAAATGGATGTATGATATGTATATCCCTGACCCAGAAAAAAGAAAGGATATCCTAGCTTCGCCACTAAGAGCCACTATTGCACAGTTAAAAGACCTTCCACCCACACTTATTCAGGTTGCTGAGTGCGACGTACTGCGTGATGAAGGGGAAGCATATGCCAGAAAACTGAATGAAGCGGGTGTAAAAGTTACTTGTGTCCGCTATAATGGTGTTATTCATGATTTCGGATTACTCAATCCATTGGCGAGCATTCCACAGACTAGATCTCTTTTCGTCCAAGGAGCTGCCGAAATAAAAAAATACCTCATGGAAGATAAACACATTTAAAATCCCAAATATTATGAAAAATAATTTTAGTCCTTTGCTGGGTAAATATTTACAGTACATATTTACCATATTATTGGCTTCAACCTTCAGCATCCCGGCATTGGGACAGGTGAACTGGGCGGTAGACGAACATCTAAGCCCTAAAGTCAAAGATTTCTTAAAATTATTAAACAACGGATCCCCCGGTCTGGAGACGCTCAGCCCTAAAGCGGCACGACAAGTTTTGGTGGATGCACAAAAGGCCTTCAAGATTGATATGTCAGGGGTTTCGATGAGCGAGAAGACCATAAAAAGCGATGGTTATACCATAAAGTTGAATATAGTGAGACCTGCAGGTGCCAAAGGCGTACTGCCTGTTTTTATATTCATCCATGGAGGGGGCTGGGTTTTAGGCGATTTTCCTACGCACATGAGAATGGTGCGTGATCTATCTGTATTATCAGGGTTTGAGGGGGTGTTTGTGAACTACACCAGAACGCCTGAAGCAGTATTCCCAACGCAGATTAATGAAATTTATGCAGCAATAAAATGGGTCGCAGCAAATGGAGCGCAAATTAATGCCGATGGTAAAAATATGGCCATTGTAGGAAACAGTGTTGGAGGAAATATGACCGCTGTAACATCTATAATGGCTAAAGAACGTAAAGGACCAAAGATAAAATTACAAATTATGATGTGGCCAATCGTTGACTGTGATTTCGAAACAGCCTCTTATAAACTTTATGGACAGGACAGATTCCTTACCGTTCCGACAATGAAGTGGATGTACGACATGTATATCCCCGATCCAAATAAAAGGTTTGATATACATGCATCCCCTTTGAGGGCAACAAAAGAACAGCTTAAAGGACTACCACCTGCACTTATTCAGGTCGCCGAAAATGATATTTTGCGTGATGAAGGCGAAGCTTACGGACGGGCACTTGAGCAGGCCGGGGTAAGTGTAACTACGGTCAGGTACAATGGAGTAATTCATGATTTTGGTCTCCTTAACGGTATTGGCTATATACCCCAGACCCGCTCTTTGTTTTTGCAGGCAGCCGCAGAATTGAAGAAACGTTTAAAATAGCCTATCCAATTAACCCGCCGGTTCATAGTTTTTTAGGTTTAATATGGGCCGGTACTCTCTAGTATGGCCTTGTGCGGGACGATGCCATACGGCTGAAGATAATATATGTTTTTGATTTAGTCCGTTGCAGAATTCCTCGCCATTGCCGATGAAAATGTGTTCTGCCACCGGGCGGGACACATTTCACGTTTATATTATAATTATTATGTCTGGTACAATATTTCATGAAGGCGAGCTATATGTTCAGCGAATTACCGGAGAGGATTTAACAGCCCAGCGCAATTGTAGCATGGTACAGGAAGTGCTCAACACAGGGATGGAAATGTATATCAAAGATATTTCTACATTTTTTGTATCCAGTAAAGATTCATCCGGAAATTTGTGGGCTTCAATAATTTCGGGTAAAAAAGCATTTTTGACCATTTCAAACCATACCAATCTGATCCTGGACACGAATATGCTTTTGTCTGATCCTGGAGATGTTTTCTGGAAAAATATAACCCTTGATACTAACATTGGCATGTTATTTATCGACCTGCAAACAAGAAGAAGGCTTAGAATCAATGGAAAAACCACTGTGGCCGGAAACATTATCAACATTGCCATTGAACAGTGTTTTCCTAATTGCCCAAAATATATTCAGCGCAGACAAATTCTGTCAAGTGCTTCAAATAATGCGGGGTTAGGTGAGTCGCTTATAGAATGGATTAAAAATGCAGACACCTGTTTTGTTGCGAGTGCGAGCAGCAAATCTGAAATGGATGTCTCCCACAGGGGTGGGCATTCTGGATTTATTCTTTTTGAGTCCGAAAATGTGCTTATAGTCCCAGATTATACTGGTAACAGCATGTTCAATACGCTCGGGAACTTTTTTGTCAATCCTGCAGCCGGAATGCTCTTTATTGATTTTTCCAACGGCAATACCCTTCAGTTGAGCGGAACTGCGGAACTTCATCTACAAAATGATGAAAATCCTTTTGTAGATAAAGCAACTCGCTATTGGAAATTTTACATCAGCCGAAAAATATTAAAAAACTCTGTTCCCGGGTTTTCGGCGAATTTCATAGACTTTTCACCTTTCAATCCCTGATCATCAATAAAAGAAAATATTATGAGCGTTAAATTTCACTACAATACACTTGCAACTGCCTTGGACGAGCTTAAGGGCAGGGGTTTCGTGCTTGATTTCAATCTGGAAGAAAATAGTTTTTTTACAGATTCGAATAAATTCCAGGTTGAGGATTTTCGGATCGTCGATATCTACAGATACGAAGGGGATACAGATCCGGCGGATGAGGTATCGCTTTATGCACTGGAATCTAAGCATGGATTACGAGGGTTTTTTCTGGCAAGTTACGGAGCGCTCACGGATGAATATTCTACCAGGGTTCTTCATTTACTCAAAGAGATCACATAGTGTTTATTCCAATGCTCTTGCCGACAATCTGAGGAAGTTTATCCTGCATTTTTATAATTTAATTTCTTATTTTGTTGAACAATTCAAAACAACATGAATTATCCAGAAATCGCTTTTACCAACGAGGTTAAAATTCTACAGGAAAAGTATGGGAGTCGGGCAGGATATGCCCGAATGGCTCAAATCAGGACAACAGATGGCTTGTCAAATGAAGAAATTGATTTTATTTCACAACAGGATTATTTCTATTTGTCAACCATTAGCGAAAGTGGTTATCCTTATATACAGTTCAGGGGTGGGCCAAAGGGTTTTCTCAAAGTACTGGATCCCTCTACACTTGGATTCATAGATTTTGAAGGAAATAAACAGTACATTTCTACAGGTAACCTGGCTACCAATAATAAGGCTGCATTGTTTTTTCTTGACCAGGCTGCCAGGGCGAGGCTGAAAATGTTCGCGGAAATCGAAGTGGTTTCCTTGACGGATAATCCCGTTCTGGAAGAACAGCTCAGATTGGAGGACTACCCCTACAAGCCAAAAAGTATCATGCTATTAAAGATTCAGGGCTTCGACTGGAACTGTCCCCAGCACATAACCCCCAGATATACCCAGCAGGAAATCCAGGAAGCATTTAAGGATCAGCTCAGTGAGTCTAAGAAATTAAAAGAGGAAAATGAAGCATTAAAAGCCCAGATAAGAACATTGAAGGCGTCTCGGTAGATGTTAAATCTGTGTCCATCTATTTTTATAATCAATAAAGTAAACTAACCCAGCATAGGGGCAATGCATTTTATGGATTAAGGCCTGCTTCCCGGCGGCCCCAGCAGGACATCACCAATTGCTTCGGACAGGTTCAAGAATTTTTTCATAGTTTCATGATCCTCAATGGGCGGCTGGTCTGATGTCGCTGGCCTTCCAACCGACCTGATCAGCTTTGCAAATCCACTGGGCGAGGCTACAGTCAGTGCTCGGTTTTTTTCATTGCTACCAGCTGACACTACGTGTGGAGTATTTGCAGGTATAAAAACACTTTCCCCTACTTTTACTTTAATGCTCAATCCTGGGATGTAAATGGTAAAATCTCCTTCAAGCACGTAAATTTCCTCTGAATACTTGCTGTGAAGGTGAACAGGTGTCTCAACCTCAGCGGCGAGTGTTCCCTCGATCAGATCATAGTGTCCATCTGACTTTTGCTCGTCCACAAGTATCTTTAACTCTGTGCCGAACAACCAATAATTCTGTTCCATATATTAAAATTTAGATTCACGCAATTCGTATAACTGCTCATTCACAAATTGATTTATGCCAAATGCCTTAGACTATTAAATGCTTCGCTGTGAGGAATCTGCTTTGGAAATCAATCAACGTATTGAAAAACTCTGGCGTGACGCTGCCCAGTGCCATACCCGAGGTTTCTGCGGAATTCCTCAGGCGTCATTTCTGTATGCTTTTTGAAGAATTTGGAGAAATAAGAATTGTCATTGAAATTCAGTTTATAACCAATTTCAGAGATTGATAATTCATGATTGACCATCAGTCTTTTAGCTTCCATGATGATTCGTTCGCTAATGATCTCCCGGGATGACTTTCCAAGCATTTCATTACACAGGGAATTTAAATGGTTTGTGGTCATAAAGAGCCGTTGCGCATATTCGCTTGGAAGCTTCATACTGAAAAGATTTTCTTCAATTAGATTCAGGAATTTTTTAATCTGCCCAGACTTATGTGTAGTGCATTCATCAGTTCGTTTTTGATTGCTTAGCCGGCTTAAATGAATAAAAAGCTGAAGCATCAAAACTTTGAGCATATCCGTTCCCATCCTTTTGTCTGCAGAAGATTCTGACAGAATGCTATCAAACAGGGACAATATATCGACAGTTGAGGCTTCTGGAATTTGAATTATCGAATTGTTAATCGATCCTTTCAAATAAGAAAACTGATCAAGGTAATCGGCTTTAAGCAAAAACGAATTAAAAAAGGGAACGGAAAAGTTGATAATGTAGCCCTCAGCATTTTCATCACACGCAAAGGTTTGTAGCTGTCCTGGAATCATAAAATATATCTGCTGGGGACTGATCTCAAAGCTGTTGAAATCTATGGACATAAGACCTGAGCCCCGGGTAAACAAAACCAAGTGATAAAATGAATGTCTGTGTGGACATAGTAGTTTTCTGTTCGAGCGGATATAGCTTGAGAAAGTACTGACATAAATATCAGCTTTAGAACACGGAGAAAGTGAGCAGGTATCGAAGAAGGGAAAATTTCTATCCATAATATGCATATGTAAATAACGCAACCTAACTTGAAGACTCGAGTTTGGCGATAATTATTTAATAGCTAATAATATGCCTTTGATTATTTGTCTGTAAATCATTGTTTTATGTTTTTTTTAAGATTTTCATCGATTTATATCTCGTTCATTCATAACAGAAAATTGAAATAGCAAGAATCCTTTAAGCGAGTAATGGACAGGGCGTCTTTTATAGGTCTTTAGTAAGAACAAAATTCTCCCTTAGAAGATGGGAAAAAAAGCCAAATCATCGGGAATAAAATCCATTTTTTCGGGCAGTTAAAACGCAAACTTTGTGTTGTTAAGTGCCTAACATAAAAACTGGGCGAATAATAACCTGACACGGGATAATACTGATACAGGTATAAAAATAATTTTACACTCACTAATAAATAAAAAATGGAAAATCTAGACATGACCAGGAGAAATTTCCTCGCCGCCACCGGAGTTCTAACAGCGGGAATTATAGCATTTCCCCATGAGTTGTTTGCACAAAAAACAAGCCCGGTTATTACCATCATAAACGCTGCGGGAAAATCCCCGGTTTCGGTAACCAAGTTAAGGGGGAATATCAGTGTGATTGAGGGCTCAGGAGGAAATATCGGCGTGTTTGCCGGGGAAAATGGTAAGTTAATGGTGGATGCTGGAATTGATGTTTCCAAAGATAAAATTAGAAAAGCAATGGCAGGTATTAGCTCCAAACCATTGAAATACCTGATTAATACACATTGGCATTTTGATCATGCAAGCGGCAATCCCTGGGTTCATCAGGATGGGGCGACCATTATCGCTCAGGAGAAAACAAAAACAAATCTAATGAAGACCATCCGGGTTGAAGATTGGGATTATACCTTTAAGCCTTTACCTGCAGGAGGAATTCCTACAGTACTTTTTAAAGATGAGCACCACTTGAAATTTAACAACGAAGATATCTTGATGCACTATTATGGTCCGGCCCATACTGATTGTGATATTTCCGTTTACTTTCCACATGCCGATGTTATCCATGTAGCAGATACTTTCTGGAACGGTTATTATCCCTTTATCGACTATTCAAGCGGGGGCTCCATCAAAGGAACAATTGCTGCCGCTGTGGTAAATGTAAAAAAAATTGGCCCTAAAACCATTGTCATCCCAGGTCATGGCCCGATAGGTAACAGGGCGCAGCTTTCTCAGTTTGCAGATATGCTGCAAGAAGTTCATCATAAAGTGGCTACGCAAAAAAAACAGGGAAAATCATTAAAAGAAGTGGTAGCAAGTAAGCCGACAAAGTCTTATGATGCCAAGTTTGGTAATTTTGTGATCAAAGGAGATACCTTTGCCTATCTGGTTTATAAAGGTGCTTGATATTGATGGATTTTAGAAAAGGCAACCAAAAAGAGGATTTGTATACAAATAACCTCTTTTTGTGTTGACACAATCCGATTCGCTAATCAGATATTTGTATTATAAAATTAAATAACAGAAAATGAAAAAGACAATCTTTATAACAGGTGCAAGTAGTGGTATCGGAAAAGAAACAGCAAAATTATTTCAAGCTAACGGCTGGAATGTAACTGCGACCTTTTAAATTTTCCAATAAAATGTTCTAATTCTGTAATATCAGGTTACACCTAACGAGGCCATCAATTTAATCACTTCCATTTCAAATTTTATTTTTGAAATAGAACATCAACAGACTAATTAAGTAAATTAAATGACTTGATGTTCAATTTATCAGCTCTCTCAGGCTAAGCTTTCCATTCCTTGATTGTAAAAAACACTTCGGGCTCTCTTTTCACACCCAGGTTCACAAGTGCTTTTTCAAATGGGATACGGTATTCTCTGGCCATTTGTTTTTCCATAAATTCTGGAACCGTAGAATTCCATGTTTCATAAACAAGGATGGAATTGGGATCTTCCATAGCTTCGGCTATTGATGCATCAACGAACTTTTCCTCTGATGCGATAACATTGAACAAGTCAATTAGAATGTCCTTGAATTCTTCTCTATTCTTATCCGTTGTGGTAAACTTGATAGATAATGCTAACTTTTTCATAGTATCTTATTGTTAAATATTAAATTAATTGTGATTATTTTTTTCTCTGCTCAGATATAGCTTCGCAGATTCGCTCATCATTACGATCGCACCCCCAAGCATAATCACATCTTTGAGAACAAGCCTGCCTCTTCCAGAAAGGTAAGGAAAACCCCATTCGCTGTCTCCTAGTTTTGGAACCCAGCTTTCCGGCGTTGTAATGAGAAATGACAGTGTTCCAATTGCGAGTATGACTACAAGAAAGCTTCCGATCATACTGAGCATTGGTGCCCATTGATGGAGTGCTACCAATATTCCTATCGTAATGAGCAGTGCGCCAAGCGCATAAGCAAACCCATATGTATTATTCGCCTGATGCCACTGGTGTATTCTTGCCACATATTCACCTTCCTTGTTGGAGTTCTTTTTATATTCTCCGGGATTGTTGTACAGAAAGGACATCAGCGGACTATTGGCGACAAAGGGCACAATTCCATCTGCTTCATAGGTAAAAAATTTTAGTCCTCCTATCCAGATAAGTACAACCACAATTCCAATCCTTGTAACTTTTCTTCCCAGAACATCAAGTCCTGCAATTTTTTCAATTATTGACGATTTCATTTTATTTTTTATAAGAAAATTTCTAATGCAATTTTGAAGACTTTAGGCGAACGCCTGATCTTCGGTGCTGATTAAGCTGCTACTTCTTTTTTCATTTCCGTTGCGTGTTCAATTTCCCAATCTCCTTCAATCATCCTCACCACATAACATCTGTCTGCCTGAGCTAAAAGTTCTTTTTTCTGCTCCTCACTAAGATCGCCTTCAATGCTAATAGCGGTAGCAATTTTTGTAGAAAGCCTGCCATCCTCGCCACGTTTTGTTTCCTGAGTGAGTTCAGCATCAACATTACCGATCTCCCAGCCATTTTTACGGGCAATGAACCTTACTGTTGCCGCCTTACACATCGCAATACCACTTAAAAGAAGCTCTGGGGGTGAAAAGCCAAGATCAGTTCCTTTACTATTTAAGGGCTCATCGCCCACAATTGCATGTTTACCGTTTGTTATCAGTGACTGATAACCTGTAGGGAAATTTGTGATATTTAATTTAGTTGCCATAACTATAAAATTTATGATGTCTTGATTGACGATACAAATTTGCAACAGATTTAAAGACTACAGTTAGGCACGTTTTCCCGATCTCTTAACAGAATTTCCCGAGCGATATTTTGTTAAAAAACGATTCTCTGCTTACTGCCGTTTAGGGACATCGGCTGCGGATTCACGCACATAAGGTATTAGCTTTCTGGCATTACTATAGGACCAAACATCGACACCCGATAGCTTTCCTTTCCATTTTTCTTCGACCTTGCTGCTGGTTTTTCTGGCGATCACATCGAAATAATCCTCCATCATCAAATGAATATTTGCCATTCCTGTTTTGGCGACAACTGAAGCAAAATCTGTTTTCTGTATTGCATCTGAAAGCCCTGAATAGAGGTCGTCTACATATTCCATATTCTGATCGATTTCTTCCCTTGTCCCCAGCTTGGAATAGTGGCCGGGAACGAGCACATCAAAATCAAGCTTTAGCACAAACCTCTGGATATCTATATAACCATCCAAATCCTGGCAGTATGCCAGTTGCTCAAATGGTATCCATCCAGGGAAAACGATATCGACCATCATAACGATCTTTTCTTTTGGTAAAAAGACAATTACGTCCTCACCACTGTGTGCCGCACTTCCGGAAGTTAATAGCACGATTTTTCTGCCTCCGATGTTCAGCTCCATTTTTTTGCTGAATGTTTTAGTTGGAAGCGGAACCGGTTTTCCGCCAACATAAGCGCCGAATGGGATCATGCCTTCCGATAGGTTGTGCCGTCTAAGGTCTTTGGCAGTACCTTCAGAGGTAATGATTACCGGATTGCCTGGGTATAGTGCTGCTCCTCCAATATGATCGGGATGCGGATGGGTGTAGATGACATGAGTAACGTTCATATCTGTTATTTCTTTTAGACTTTTCAAAAGGTTTCCCCCAAGAGAAGGAGGGGCATCAACTGCCACCACACCTGTTGATGTCAGAATAAACATCACCTGATATATCCCGTCAGTCGCATAATAAACCTTGTCTTTGATCTCTTTGATCAGATAGCCTTTTGATGGGTCAATCGCGACAGTTGAGCCATCAACTAAGGGCAGGCTCTGCGGGTGGTTCGAACGGATCTCAATTTGGGCATCTGCTGAAAAAATACAGCCGGTCACTAAAATCGTGATCATCAAGAGGATTTTTAGAGTCGATATTTTTTTCATTTCATTTAGTTTTAAGCTGTGATTTTAATTTCGAGCTTATCAAAGTTAATCTGACTCGCATTCAGCAAATTGTATTTTTCATGTCCATGATGGTACTATTGCACGATTTTTGGCAGTTTGCGCTCGGTCTGGATTGGGAAAAAGCTGGACTGGAAAGAGAAACTAAATAATACTGGAGAAGTTTTTTGCACCTATGTAGCGTTCGGAAGTAAAGCCCTCTGCATAGTTAACATTGATAGCCCTGCCAAAGATTTTGTTCGTTGCCTCAATCTGCCCCATAAGAGCTAATATTCCATTTGCCTGGTGATCATCAGCGGTTAGGAACTGTGAACGAAAAAGCTTGATTGTCTCCATTTTTTTTTCAAATACCGATGATATATCGATTACCACATCAGGTTTAAGAAAATAATCTTGGATATAATGGTAAACCGCGGAAGGGCGCCATGGTTCCTGCAGGTATTCTTCATTTGCTACATCACTGAGCTTTTTGAGCCCGGATAGAAAACTTGCCTGGGATACAAGTTCGGCTGCGTTTTTGTGATCTGGGTGACGATCGCTTATTGCATTGGCTAGGATAATTTTCGGCTTGTATTCCCTAATTATCTGGATAACTTTCAATCTGTTGCTAAAACTGTTTTCAATCCGACCATCGCCAAGATCCAGATTCCTTCTGGCAAAAAGGCCCATATGTTCTGCCGCCAGAAGAGCTTCCTGCTGACGCGTCTCAGTGTCACCGAATGTACCCATTTCTCCCCGGGTGAGGTCAACTACAACTACTTTCCCGCCATCTAGGATGGAGGAAATCAACACACCTCCAGCGGCACATTCCACATCATCGGGGTGCGCCCCAAAAGCCAATATATCCACTTTCATATTAGATGGTCTAAATCAAGCTTACTGATGTGGAGCGCATTTCCATTTCCATAGGTCATATCCACACCTTCAATAAGACATTGCCTCGCAACAAACAGGATATTCCTTATTCCGCTTTTCAACACCCTGTCAACAGTGAGGTGGAATCCAGAGCCTTCGAGTTCGAGTTTGCCGATTTCATCAAATATGGCCCAGGCAGGCATTTGCTGTAAAAATGTGTCAACAAAGTTATCGGCATGGCTGAATGCCTTCTTATCAAGAAAGAAATTCCCGATAATTAGCGTATCATGTCGTGGCTCAGTGAGCTCATACTCATAATAGCGCATATGGGTTACATCATATAGCACTTTAATCCCGTCAGAAGTTGGGGTAATAAAACCACATGCACGCTTGTCCCTTACCCAGTGCATAAGTGCGCTAGATTTTCCCGACTGCAGTGGACCTGACAAAATAAATATCCGTGGAACATCCATAATTGTAAATTGACAAAAAAGTACTTTTCTCCATTCAGGATTTGCAATACCGGAATGGCATGGGCAGTTCAGTCTAAAAATTATTAAATCTCCAGTATCTGCCTGATCATCTGATTGGTAAAGCCCCATTCGTTATCATACCAAGCCATTACCTTTACCAGATCACCATCAACCACTCTGGTCATTTCCAGATCGACAACTGCCGCATATGGACTTTTTATGATATCGGTAGATACCAGAGGCTCATCGGTAACATCAATAACTTTTTGGTAACGTGGCGTTTTTGCCTCCTCTATCAAAATCGCATTAATCTCTTGCGCAGAAGTATTCCGTTTGGTTATAAAGGTAATATCTGACATTGATCCTACCGGAACAGGTACCCTTACCGCAACCCCGTCGAACTTTCCCTGGTATTCAGGTAGCGCCTTTGTTGTTGCGATCGCGGCACCGGTAGCAGCCGGAGAAATGTTGATGCCGGCATTTCTGCCCATTCTGGGCTCCCTCTTCGATGGTGCATCTACCAAGGTCTGGGAAGCAGTATAGGCGTGGATCGTATTTAGTATGGCTTTTTTAATGCCTATCCTGCGTCCGAGTATTTCAATGATTGGGCTTATATTATTTGTGGTACAGCTGGCGCTTGAAAATACCGCTACTTTTCCCTGTTGGGTGTTAACACCATATACAATAGTTGGGGTGTCTTTGGTTGGGCCAGAAATAACAACAACCCGAGCTCCTGCTGAAATATGTTTACGTGCATCCTGATCATTGGTAAACAAACCTGTGCTTTCGATAACAATTTCAGCCTTTAGCTTAGACCAGGGGAGATCAGCAGGTGAGTTGATTGATGAATAAGCAATTTTATGCCCGTCTACAATAAGATACCCTTCCTGGTGGCTCACTTGCCTATCGTATCTTCCGTAAATGGAATCATATTTTAATAGATATGCAGCATTCTCGATACTCATCAGGTCATTCACAGCGACAATCTCCAGGTCTTCTGTATCCATAACAATCTTCAGGGCAGACCTTCCAATCCGCCCAAAACCATTTATAGCGATTTTTTTCATAGCTTATTAATTAAAATGTTTTTTACTTAGAAAAGATCCTGAATGCTAATGATGGGCTATCGGCGCAAGTTTCGGAAAGTCAATCTCTGTATCCGCAACATTGTTGAAATAATTCGTAAATACGCTAAGTGCTACGGAGGCTACAATTTCTGCTATTTCGCCCTCGGTAAATCCGGCAGTCCTGACTGCTTCTATTTCATCATTGGAAACCTTGCCTTTTGAATCCAGAATGGCGCCGGCGAAAATCAATGCTGCAGCCATTTTAGGATCTTCGGATTGTCCATGACGAGCGGCCTCTATGGCATCAGGTGAGATGCCCATTTTTCCGCCAATAAAGGTATGAGCTGAATTGCAATAGTCGCAACCGTTATGATTAGCGACTGCCAGAGACAGCATTTCGCCGAGCTTGCTTCCAAGTGTTGATGTACCCATAGCCGAACTGAACCCCAGATATGCACCAAGTACAGCTGGTGAATTGCCCATAGTTTTCATTACATTGGGAACCATTCCCATTTTGCCTTTGATTGTATCAAAAAGTTCTTTTGACTTCCCGGTAGTTTCTTCCGGATTCAATGCTTTTAACCTTGCCATAATCTTGGATATAAATTTGTATAAGTTGTTTGTTACTACAAATTTGCATTATCTAAGGGTTATAGATTAGGCACGTTTTCCCGATTAGTTGGCTTTTTTTCCCGATTTTCAATAAACCGAGGAAAATAAAAACCTATCTAGAAGACTGATGAAATAATTATCGTAAAACAGCGGTATTTATCTTAAGCAACCACAAGCTGTGCAATGCGTTCCCTATATTGAATTGGGGAAATGCCTTCCCTGTTTTTAAAAAACCGGCTAAAAGTCTGCAGGTCTTCGTAGCCTAGTGAATAGGCGATTTCCTTTACCGAAAGTCTGGTAAAATTTAGTTGCCTTCTGGCATGTAGCATAATGCGGTCATGAATGATTTCCAGCGGAGGCCGTGCTGAAGCTAAAGCAAAAAGGTTGGAAAGGGTTTTGGGAGATTTATTAAGTTTGGAAGCATAGAAGGCGACATCATGATGTGTTGAAAAATTACCTTCAACAAGAAAACTAAATTCACGGATAATGTCTATCTGGTTTTTCTGTAGTGAATGGAACCGACTTGATTTTTTGAGGTTTCGTGCTGAAAGGATCAGCATTCTTTTTAAAAGAGATTGGAGCATATCCATCTGAAGGCTGTCCCGGTCATGCATTTCGGAAGAAAAAATCTCCCATAGGGTCTCAAATTTCTTTACATCATCCGGTAGGATCTCAACAATCGGAACTTCCATAGCTCCAAAAAAAAGGAGACCTTTGGAACCCACTTCGTTATCATAGTTGACCGGGCAGAAAAATGGCTGGTTGAAGCGGATCAACCTGGCAGAATCAACCTCTATACAATCTATCTTTTGGTAATCTGTCAAGAATATAATTTGATTTTGTGAAAGGTGGAATCCCATTCTGTCGATATCAACGGTCATCGATTTCCCTGTATTCCAGATGATTGTCATATCTGTACTCTTGACGTCAAAAAGTGTCTGTTTATTTTCGCTATTGATAATCTCCAGCGTTAGTTTCTCGTGTGAAGGTCCTTCAAAAATCATCATAAATTATTGTATTTCAAATTTAGGCAACTTTATGGTTTCTATGTATAAGAAAGTGAAATTTTAAGTTCCAAGACATTCCTCTTTACTCAGAGCAATTTTTCAAAGCCTTTTAATGTAATGCAAAACAACGCACTAAATGTGGGCGACATCAATCTGGTCCATTTCAAAGCTAATGGTTATCTCTGCGCCCTGTTTTCCTTCGATCTTAATCGTTCCTCCCAGATCCCCTGCAAGTCCCCTCATGAGCCGCAGTCCCAAAGACTGGGAATCTGGAGCCATGTTTTTGGGATTTAGTCCCACTCCGTTATCTTTGATGATCAGTTCTATCATTGACCTTTTTTGCGTCAGGCGGATCAGGATAATACCCAGTTCCATATCTGGGAAAGCATATTTAATCGCATTGGTAACTGCCTCATTAACGATAAGTCCAATAGGAATGGCCCTGGATACGCCGAATCGAATGGGCTCAAATTCCAATATGAATTTTATGTGGCGATGGGTACCAAAACTATCCTTAAGGTAGCTGATAAACTCTGTGAGGTAGACTTTTATATCGATCGTTTTCACATCATCCTCCTGATATAACCTTTGATGGATCATCGACATTGCATAAATCCGATGCTCACTATTTTGAATGGCCTTCAGTGCGTCACCTTTGAGATAATGTGCCTGCGATTCCAGTAATGATATAACTGTGTGCAGATTGTTTTTAACCCGATGATGCACTTCTTTTAAAAGCCACTGTTTGGATATAATAAGTTCATCCTTTTCGCCAATTGTATGTTCCAGAGCAAGATTCTTTTTGTCAATCTCATCCTTCTGGCGTTTTTTAATCCGGTACTGGTTGAGCAACAGCAAGATGATGAGAAAGGCCATGCTGATAACGGTAATGCCTACGAACCTGATTAGGTATGACTGTTTCTTTTGCATGGCAGTTTCCTGCTTAAGCAACTTAATATACATTTCCTTTTGTGCAGTCTGATACTGCATGCGAAGTCCTTCTATAATCTTGGTTTGCGACTCATCCTGGAGTTTGCTGTTGATCTCTAAATAATCCTTCAGGTGTTTCACTGCCAGTTCGGTATTATTAAGTGCAGAGTCCACTTTATAAAGATCCATCGCAGCATTGGCAGATACGATCAGCGGCACAGTTGCAGAGGAAGTCTTGAACTGCTCTAAATACCGCTTTGCTTTGGGGTAATCCTTGGTAAGGAGATAGAAATGCCCAAGTTTGAATGCATTAAAGGGACGAAAACGTTCACTAGTGATGGGATTGATTTTTTTGGAAAGCTCCTCTACTTTGAGCAGATATTGTTCAGATTTTTTATAACTCCCTAGGGCATAATAGGTTTCGCCTAAAGTTTGAATAGCAAGCAGACTGTCTGGAAGGGTACGAGGCGGATATTTCCGCATGTAATCATTTGTTGTAATTAATGCCTCGGAAATTTTCCCTGCTTGCACCAATTCATGGGCAATTGAGTTTATTACCGGATAAAGCGAGGATCTTTCACCATTTCTTAGCATCTGCCCAATAGACTGTAGATACCAAGAGAGGCGAGTTGAGGGTTCCTTATCGGTAAAGCGGGATTCGCCAACGCGTCTATAAAAATATCCAAGTCCCAATGAATCCTTGGTAGCCTGAGCAGATTTTACTGAAGCTAAACCATACTTTAAATTTTCACTATTGTTGCCTTTGAAGTCAGCTAATAAGGCCAAAAGATCTGTAGTGTAGTGTGTATATTTAAAATGAATTTTTTGCTGTAAATTCAGGGATTCAGTAGCGCTGGTTTCTGCTTTTTTGAAATCTTTTATCACAAAAAACAGATATCCTAAATTTTGAAGTGAATTTATCTCGCCCCGTATATTTTTATTCTGTTTATAAATTTGAGATGCTCTCATGGTATTGCCAACCTTCATACCTATTGTTTCTGCGGAGGGTGGGGCATAGGAACCCAAATAATCACATGCTTTGGCAAGCATAACCCTGTCATTCCTTTTTTCGCATTCCGCAATTAATTGATTAAAAGTAAGTATGCCCTGCTTAAGGTTGCCATTTTTAAAATATGATTTCCCTTTCAAGCAACGGGCTTGGCTAAGCCAGAACCAACTTCCCATAGCGAGGCTCTCCCTTTCGGCAATCATTAGGTAAGTCAGACCAAATTTTTGGTTTTTAGAATTATTATTAGAAGGTTCAAATGCATAGTAAGCACCCAGTAATAATGCGAGCTTGAGATGTGCTTCTCCAGAAAGGCTTTCGAGCATCTTTTCTGCAATTGAAGGATCACGAAGATCAACCCAGCGCTGATATTGACTCAGCCTGTTTCCAAAACCTTGGGTCATAACACTCCACCTGCTCAGCCCGTTCAGTTGACAGACTTTTATCAAACTACTGTCCAGATCTACGAGCCCCTCTTGAACCACTGTGTAGTAGTTGAGGCTGAGTTGAGAAAGTAGCCACTGGTCTGGCATGGAAGTCACTTTGGTTTGTGCTTCAACCTTAAATATAAATACAAAGAAAATGATTAGTAACGAAAATTTCTGCTTCATTTTCAAGTTAATAATTAAAACATTTATGTCTGGTCGACCACCTGAGGGCGGGATTGATTTTTTTGTTTGGAGGGCAGGAATAGATTATCCAAAATAATAATAATATTTTACATTATCACAATAGCGAACATAAAAAAAACAGGCCTCTTAAGAATAAGAGACCTGCAACCAACTGCTCAAATGGGGCATCAATCCTGAATTGCCCTTTAAAGCAAACCAAAATAAACCTGGAAAAAACTTTTTATCAGTAGTACTATATAAACCTGACCCACTGCCTGATATAATTATCTGCTATAAAATTATCATGGGCGAGTATTTCATGGTGTTTATTATAACCTTTCTTAATTCCCTTTCTTTTATCAAATACCTTTGCCAGTCCATATCCAAAACTATGCTCATTGTGAAGTGTCTTTGCAGAACCTGCTTCTGTTAATTGAGAAATATTTTTTTTGTGCATAATCTTGTAATTTATCAGATATAATTCAAATGAAAAGCCAGAATTTAACTATCTTATAGTCAGTGTATTGATTGTAATCAAAAAAAACGTTGAAAGCGAAATAACAGCAGGTATTCAAAAAGTATCGAAATATCAAAACTTTAAAAAATAGGAGATAGGAAAGCTTACAGGATTTACATAGAACGTTTTGGGGAGCATTAATTTAAAACAGAATATAGTTTCCGTTCCAAGAGCAGCAAAATCTCTTCAAGAAGTGCCATTGTCATTTCCCGATACAAAAAAGACTTATTTAAAGCTTCAGAATATAACTGTCTAAATATGGCTTCCATTCGCACGGATTCGGTAGCATCCATATACACACTTGTTTGTACGGTACTGCATGTGGAGTAAGTTGCCAGGGCATGAAAAGTCGGACATTCAACTTGTGCACTCTGATCGTAAAACGTAATTACCCATCCCCCTATGCTGGAAAAAACCTTCGATTCTGGTACACTGCTATTGGTAAGGTCTAACAGCACTTTATTCCAGAAAATATTTTTGGTACTTCGTTTGGACTTAAAATAAACAATATAAAACAAATCACTGGTTGGATACATTGTTTCAGGAAGTTCTCCAATGGATTTAAAGGCATTCAAATCGATATAGCCCCCATTAATGATTATGGACATATTCAAGGTCTGCTGTGGGCTGTTATTTTCCATCGAGAAAATTTTCTTTCTGTTACTGGTTCAAATCACTAAGCAAAAGAGGTAAAAAGAACCTGCTTGAGTGAGGCCAAGTTAAGATTCATAAAAATGATAAAACTGGATGAACTTCCCGAACGCTTATCAATTCTTCCCGTTTTCAAAGTATAGAAAACTCTTTTTGTAATGGGTAGGACTCTGATCTGTGTGATTTTTAAAGAAACGGCTAAAATGCGCCTGTTCCTGAAAGCCCAGCTCATAAGCAATTTCCTTTGCGGATTTATCGGTATAATAAAATAGCTTTTTTGCTTCTTTAATAATGCGCTCATGAATAACCAGGATTGGAGATCTATAGTTATACAATAAAAACAGGTTTGAGAGTGTCTTTGGAGATTTATGAAGCTTATCCGCATAAAAAAGAACTTGATGATGTTCTTTGAAATGTATTTCTACCATCTTATTATATCTGCTGATCAGCTCATTTCGTTCCTCAATACTTTCCTGACCATTCAAGTGCTGCTCCCGTGCCAATCGGTATACAATCACAATCAGTTGCCTTAACAATATTTCAAGCATATCCCGCTCAGCATTGTTAGTGCCAGAAAATTCATCCAGGAACATGGTGGCAATAGACCCTATTTTCTTACTATTCGATGGATCTAATGATATTATCCGATTTTCGAGTAATGAAGAGGACAGTTCGCTATTTAACAAATCCACGCCCATACCATTATAAAATTCGCAATTGTATTGCCATGCGATAATTTTCTGGGGTTCCTGAAATTCAAAAGATTGATTTGTAAATAGGGGAATAAGTGTACCCGATTGAAAAACAATCTCATTGCCATCTAGGATTACCAATTGATCGGCACTTAAATTTAGCGCAATTGTAAAGTATTTACCCCTCCGCTTTTTCTGCGTGAAATTTTGAGATAACTCTTTTTCCCTGAAAAAAAAAGTCAGTTCAGCATTCTCTGCCTGATTTATGAATGTATATTTCATAATGTCTATCTCTGAAATTAATATTTCCATCCTGCCTTTATGGGATCGTCGGAGACAAAAATAGTGGCTTAAGAAAAGCCTCTATGGTGTAATACACGGATTCAATGGTATAAACTAGAAAAGCTTAAGGCGGGAGAATTTTTCGGCGATTACTATAAATTGCCTTTGGGCTATTCACAAAATTATATCTCAAAGACCTTGAGCAAGAGCTGAAATTCTTTATAAGTCCCGATATATACTTTTCTTTGGTCTCTCGTGCTGGGACAATAGCAGGCTGTCCCCTAGGATCTGTTTTCAGATAAATCAGCGTAATACCTCGAATGTATTTCTATTCCGGCTAAAAAATATCGGGATAAGGTTCAAGCATCGGAGTACTCAATTCGCCAATTATTAAATGATTATTAGAATCTAAGGATATTTGACTCTAAAAAGAATTGGCTCCTCGAAAAAATTGCATCTTAGAAGCTTCCCAGAGTTGACAGCTATTCAAAATGTGTACAACCAAAGCAATTTAGCTTTAGATATGATGAAGCTTGTCAGTTTATTAATCCCTGAGGTGACTACATATCAATAATCGGTTTGTCAATAGCGAAATGCCGAGAGTTTTCATTTTTGCATTTTTTTTTAAGTAGTTGAATATGAATTTATTATATTTTGGTATTTCACTTGCATTGGGTCAGTAAAAAACACAAACAATGAGAGTAACTTATTATGGTCATTCCTGCTTTTCTATCCTCGCTGGTTCGCAGGAACTGCTTTTTGATCCCTACATCAGCCCCAATCCGTTGGCAAAAAACATAGATATCGATGGTATAACCGCTGACTATGTTTTTGCTTCCCATGCTCACTTTGACCATATAACCGATCTGTTGCGGATCGCAAAAAATACTGGCGCTAAAGCTGTAGGAGGCTGGGAGCTTTATAACTGGTTTAATTCGAATGGACTCTCAAATACCTTTCCCATTAATCCGGGAGGCGAATCTGAGTTCGGCTTCGGGAAGGTTAAGTGCTTCGCTGCCGTTCATTCGAGCAGTTTTGAGGATGGAAGTTATGGGGGTGTTCCATGCGGATATGCCTTTGCTACCTCCGCTGGTAACTTTTATTATTCTGGCGATACTGCACTTACTCTGGATATGGAACTTGTTTCGAAGTGGAACAAGATGGATTTTGCGGTAATGCCCATTGGAGATGTGCTGACCATGGGCGTCAAAGATGCGATTGCTGCCTGTCAAATGATAGGGGTCAAAAAAATGATAGGTGTCCATTATGATACTTTTGGTTTCATCAAACTGGATCATAAAAAGGCCATTAATGATTTCAGGGAAGCTAATCTGGAGCTGATACTTATGGGTATTGGGGAGTCCTTGGACTTATAAAGTTGGGATAGTATTTTTTACTATCAGAACGGTTAGACTTAGGCTTATCAAATAAATATGAAGTGGGCTGTGTTTTCAATTTATCCAAAACACTTTGTTCATGGATTATGGGCAGGTTTGAACTGCGCTGAGGGTTTTGCTAGCATTCTGTCGGATAACAATTTATGATATCTCTTTCTAAAAAGGATGTGCAATAGAATTTAAATTTAAGGATTTCTTTAGTTGGGTAATTTATTTCTATTTCATTCTAACCCATCTGGAAATCAAAAAATAACCAATTTACCCACTACATCTGGAAAAGGAACAATAAATGATGTACACCTATTATGGGAATTTAAGCACGTCAGACTTTTTTTCCTTTAAGCAAAATCTTTTTCGGGGAATAAATACTAAAATAAGTTGATTGCTAGATCTTTTCCAATGGGGGGATTTATACATCCCGAAAAAAAGATCATGTGAACTTTGCCTGTTTTAACGATTTAAACACAACACAATTAATCTAATAATTTCACCTTAAATTTTTTAAATCATGAAGAATCACTTTGCAAAACTTTCTACCTTAACTCTACTTTTTGTTTCAATTGCATCCTGGACTTATGCCCAGACGACTAGGCAATCCAGTATCCGATACTCTGTGGGCGCAGACGTTGGTTTACCTTTGGGCAATTTTTCGGATGCATATAAATGGAGTTTGGGAGGGTCGATCCAGGCGGATATCCCTGTACTGAACAATATTTTATATGTCACAATCAATGCCGGCTATAACAATATTTTTGCGGATAAATCGGTATCTCAGTTCACTGATGATATCCACCTTATACCAGTGAAGGCTGGACTTAAATTCTTTCCGGTAGCAAATTTCTATGTTCAGGGAGAAGCAGGGGTATCGTTTATTCTCGACCAGAAGGCATCATCTGAAAAATCGGCCTCCTTTCTATATGCTCCACAGCTCGGGTATCTTTTTCCGCTTGGAGGAAAGAGCAATATCGATGCAGGCGTTAGATTTGAAGGCAATAGCAAGTTCACCAGGAACGGGTCGACAAATAATTTTCTTGGACTGCGGGTGGCTTATGCGTTCCCGATCGGAAAGTAGAACTTAATCACGCCCTTGATGGCTGCCCGTTAAGGGCAGCTTTTTTTATTAAATTATTATGTAAAATAGATAACACTTTTACCCATTATTATAATTGCTTCGCTGATGATATTTAGAGAGGATAGCTATATTTATGCGAAATTTCGTGTTCTGGAAAAAGCTGATTAATTTATAACAAACTGATTTTAAGTGTTATAGTTAATGGATTGCCTTTTGTGTCTGAATTTGTTGCCCTTCAATTTTGATATGGGCATATGCTAACCTAAAGTGCTAATCCATGAAAAGAACTGCTTATTATTTATTGGCTTTGATGCAAATCATTACGATAAATGCATCGCTTGCTCAGCTGCCGGTAATCCGGGACAGCATAATTGTCAAAATTATGCCTTCATATGATAGTGTAAGTATACTTCACAGAAAAATTTTTGGTGAAAACTATAGAAAAGAATATGCTGCGCCGACTAAATTGCCTGTGCTTAAGATGTCCGATATTGTTGGCGGGCTTAAGGCATATCAGCGTGGCGGCGGCAATCAGACCCGATCCGTCAGGCTGACTGATTCTGCAGGTAATGAATGGACACTGAGGAGTGTTGAAAAGTACCCTGAAATTCTGCTTCCACCAAGCCTAAGAGAAACTTTTTTACGCACAATATTAAAAGATAACATGTCGGCACAACATCCTTTTTCTGCTCTGGTGGTGCCAGTTTTAGCAGATGAAATCGGTGCCCCACATACTGATCCGATAATCGGCTGGGTAGCCAAAGATAAAGGTTTGGGAGAATATGAAAAAGAATTTGCGGAAAAAGTAAATCTTCTTGAAAAAAGGGAACCTATCGGATCAAGCGATAATACCCAAAAAATGATGCGCAAACTAAAAGAAAATAACAGCATCTCCTACGACAGTGAACTATATCTGAAGCTGAAATGCCTTGATGTATTGATAGGAGATTGGGACAGACACGATGACCAATGGCGCTGGAAATTGGTTAAATCTGGCATAAATATGATTTATGTGCCAATTCCAAGAGATCGGGATCAGGTTTTTTACCGATCAGATGGTAAGGTTCAGCGTTATGCGCAGTCCTCATGGTTTTTACCAATGATGCAGGGATATGAACGCAATATCCAAAATATCAACTGGTTTCTATGGGAGGGTAGGGAAATCAATAGCAAATGGTTCTCGGGCATTTCTGAAGAAAAATGGAATTTGATTGTCAGCGACTTCTGCTCAACTATGACGGATCAGGTTTTTGAGACCGCATTAAAACAACTTCCTGAACCTGGCTACACGCTTAGGCATAACGAACTTTTGAAGGAACTTCAGGAACGCAGAGCAGCTATGCCATTTTTGATGAATGACTATTACCGTTTCTTTAATAAAATAGTCGATATAGAATTAAGTGATAAAGCTGAAATTATTACCGTAAAATCCGATAAAAACAAGCGACTTTCCGTAACCGTAAGTAAACATGGGCATCCGACAGAGCACACCTATTTTAGGGAATTTGATCCTGAAATTACCAGAGAAGTCAGGATATATCTACATAATGGCAATGATAGCTTAGTAATGAACAATGATAGTTCTCCAATAAAAATCAGGCTTATTGGCGGAAGTGGATCTAAAAATTATAACATTGACAAACTATATAACAGCGTAAAATTATATACGCCTCTAAATGGTTATAAACTGGAAGGCACAGAAAAATCTAAATTGAGTATACATAGATCTGATGATTCCCTTAATGTTGCCTATCAGGCGAAGGATCTTTACCGCAGGCATTTGATTTTCCCTAGTTTAGCCTTCAACGATGATGACGGACTAGCCCTTGGCCTTTCATTAAAAATTACCAACCCTGGTTTCCGTAAGGTTCCCTACGGAAATTCACAATCTTTCTCGTTTTTATATTCATTCGGATCCTCTGCTTTGAAACTTTATTATTCAGGTGACTGGATTAAGATTCTTGGAAATGCCGATCTGACGATTCAGGCTAGTGCGTTTACCCCAAGCAATACTCAAAATTTCTTTGGTGTAGGCAATCAAACTTATTTTGACGAATCAACCTCAGACATCATATACTACCGTGCAAGGTTTAATCTATATGAGCTAAATCCGGCTTTACGCTGGAGGTTTAAAAAATCCATGATCAGCGTAGGACCTACCTTTCAATATTACAGCTATCAAAAGAAAGAGAATGAGGGTAGGTTTATCAGTATGGAGAATAACCTCCGCTCCTCAGACAGTTCGACAATAGCACAGGAGAAAGCCTATGCAGGAGCAGCATTAAAATTTAGCTTTGATTCGCGTGATAACAATATTCTGCCGTCAAAAGGTATTTTACTTGATGCCAGTTTGACTGGCAACAACGGTTTAAATAGCTATTCAAATAATTATGGACAGCTAAACGCAAGCTTATCCTATTATCAAAAACTGGATTCATCGGCTAAAATTGTAATCATTGAAAGGATAGGTGGGGGACTAACTGCAGGGAAAACTGCATTCTTTCAAAGCCAGTTTTTAGGTGGACAAGGAAACTTATTAGGTTATAGGCAGTTTCGCTTTGCGGGAGACCATAGCCTATATAACAATCTGGAAGTTAGGGTTAAATTGGGTTCGTTGACAAATTATGTGCTTCCCGGACAGATTGGGCTCCTGGGTCTATATGACGTGGGAAGGGTGTGGGCAAGATCAGAGAATTCCTCAGTTTTTCATCACGGTGTGGGAGCAGGGGTATATTTCGCTCCAGCTTCACTTTCTCTTTTAAAACTTGTAGCGAGTTATTCAAAGGAAGGATGGTATCCTAATTTTACCTTTAGTATTCGGTATTGATATTGAGCTGACCTGGTATTTTCCCAACGGGCGGTTTTTGAATGTCGAACTAGACTTAGGGCCAGGTTTTACCCAGCTTACTTGTAAATATCCTTTGATCTGGCTAACTGGGGGTATGCTAACTGAATTCAATTGGAAGGTTTCCTGGTAAATAAATCAGCATCTATACCTTGCGATAATTCTCGACATTTAAACACCAGCGTGGCGATCGTCGATATTTAACTGTATTTTTTATTACTTCATGTATTTAATTTACTGAAATATAGGTGTTTATGTCTTGGCTTGTTTATGGCTTAAATATTATCATGTTTAATATTAACCACCATTAAAGCTAGTTTTATGAAAACACAAAAAATGACCACTTGGTCGAAACACTTAATTGTATTAGCATTTTTATTGGCTTGCCTAACGCTTTCTCCAGATGCCAAATCACAGGAGGCAACCGTCAAAAACGTGGTTATCGTCCATGGGGCATTAGCGGATGGATCAGGCTGGCAGGGAGTATTTAAAGTACTTACTAAAAAAGGATACAATGTAACTGTGGTTCAAAATCCCTGCACCTCTCTAAAGGACGATGTTGCGGCAACAAACTTTGCAATCGATAAGCAGGATGGACCTGTTATATTGGTTGGACATTCATGGGGGGGGACAGTGATTACCCAGGCAGGCGTAAATCCAAAGGTTGTGGGTTTGGTATACGTTAATGCTTTCCAGCCAGACATTGGCGAAACGAGCGCTAAATTGGCAAGTAGCTTACCACCTAAACCTGAATACGGACTTTTACCTCCCGATGAAAAAGGCAATGTTTATTATGACAAAGCGAAATTCCATGCCGGATTTTGCGCTGACGTGAGCAAGGAACTTGCAGATTTTATGTTTGCATCTCAAGGATTTATTCCTGGCGAAGCGTTTGGAACACCTGTTACCGAGGCTGCATGGAAATCCAAACCAACTTACGGTATATCTGCAAATGATGACAAAAGCATAAATCCTGAAATTACATTGAATATGTACAAAAGGTCTAATAGTATTGTTACCAAGCTTAAAGGAAGTCATGTAGTTTTTATTACGCATCCCGAAGAGGTATCTGCAGTGATTATTGCTGCATCTAAAAAGGCTTCGAATTAGAATTTATTGACCGCAGATAAATCCTCTTGCACCCACATGCAAGGGGATTTATTATTTGTTGCCAACATAATTAATAAATTCGAATTATTAAATGTGTGTCTTGTAAATTTTAAACTTTGATTTTCACCTCCTAAGTTTGATTATAAGTTTAGAATTTTTATTAAACAAGACCTCGCCATCAGCAGAATCTTCCAGTTTTGAGTAGAATGAGTACATGCCATTAAATACTGATATTAGCGTACAACAAAATCAGTTTAATTATGCAATTAAAAGACTCGAATAGATGTCTACATAAAAAAGCATGCAGGCTAAGTGAAATTCTTATGATCAGATCTTTCCTAAAAGATTAACTGTGCCCTCCAGATTGTTTATATTATACAGCCCTGTTGTACAAAATACAACAGGGCTGTAGGATGAAGCGAAAGAATTACCCTTAAGAAAGAGTTTAGTGGGTATCAAGGCAACACCAATATAGGTTTATGTCCATCCATCACTAACTGTTCAGAAATGTCCTTGTGGGTAAGACTATAAAAGAATCCCTTATTGCCAGGCATAGCAATTATGAGCTGCGAATAATAAGAATCTGCAAATTTAGTTAAGCCAATTTGCTGACCATAGGCTTCTTTCTCATAAACATAGTATCTAAAACTCCTCAAAATTGAGTTTAGTAGTGTGTAATTTTGGCTCTCGGGTATTATTTCCACAGGTTGATATCCTGGTTTTTCGCGTTCGAGTGGTGTAGGGTTTTTGTTACTTTGAAGATGTTTGAGTCTATCTAGATAATAAACCTCTGTAGAAGAATGCTCATCGAAGCTCACCACAGCATGGGTAATCGGCTGATAATGACTTGCCGAGGGTACGATCATTATTGGAACAGTGATATTTTTGCAAATATTGATAATCTGATGGCCGATCACGCTTTCTGTTCCAAGCTGGGAACTATTGCTGCCGATCAGAATAAGATCGACCACTTCACTCGAGGCCAGCTTGCATATCGAACTGATGCTAAAACACTGCCTAAGCCGCGCATCAATAATGATATTGGGATGTAGTCTTTTTTGGAGGCGGGCCTTTAAGTCGAATAATTGGGTGTTCAACTCTGTGAGTGTGTTTCTCATTTCTATGCGGGCATCCCATGCATCACCCTGGTTTGCCCAGTATTCTGATAATGGGGAAGCAATACAGTTCGCAATCAACACGACCCTGGTAAATCCACGGTCATTAGCCAAGTCGGCTGCATAATCTACAGCGTGAGTCGAGGGTACGGAAAAGTCCACGGGAATAAGAAGAGTCTTCATAAGCTTAATAATTAATCCATTTTTTCCGACTGCTATTTTATTGGTATTCGGATATTTAGATTATACAACCCAGATGCCATAGTTTACTGGTTGATTTAATGTGGGTTATGAGTAATTATTCATTTTTTCAGGCTTGTTATTTCGCAGTTTTTTTATTATTTAACGAGATTTAAATATTTATATATCTTAAATAGTTGCTATATTTTTTAATCATTATATTGAATGTTTGGACTTGAACCGTATCCTTCTATTTTATTATATTTACATCATAACAAGCATACATGTCTCTTAAAACCGTCCGGTCTAGAATTCTGTCATCCTATTATTCCACAAAAAGCATGGGTGGAGAAAATTTTATAGGGGAATATATATTTAGCTATCAGGTATCTGGTTCGCTCGAAGTCAGCGACGGTATCAATAAAGTTGAATTTAAGGCTGGCGATTTCAGGTTAAGCCTCCGAAATAAACTCGCCAAGTATATTAAACAACCAGGTATAACTGAAAAATACGAGTCTTTGTCTGTTTTTATTGATCAGGAAACTCTTCGTAATATTAGTTTAGAATATCACCTGCAGGCAATACCTACATTTGCTGACCGCCCTGTTCTCCTGCTCAATCAACATCCCCTTTACAAGAATTTTTTTGATTCCCTTTCGCCATTTCTTTCCGCCTCAGCACCCGGGAGTGATGATTTGATCAATCTAAAATTAAAGGAAGCAGTGCTGACGCTTTTGAAGGTTCAGCCAGAATTGAAGGATGTATTGTTTGATTTTACAGACCCACATAAAATCGACTTGAAAGCCTATATGGAACAGCATTACAAGTTTAACTTGACAATGCAGCATTTCGCTTACATGACAGGCCGAAGCGTCTCATCCTTTAAGCGGGACTTTGACCAAGACTTTGGAACTTCTCCCGGAAAGTGGTTACTTAACAGAAGGTTAAAGGAGGCATTTTACCTGCTAAAAGAAAAAGGAAAGGCTCCGTCGGATGTTTATGTTGAAACTGGGTTTGAAGATATTTCACATTTTTCTCGTGCCTTTAAAAAAGAATACGGTTTTCCTCCTTCTAAAATCTATGATAAACTAAACTCGGCAACATTTCAAAAACTCAACAGCATCCTGTAAAGTTTTATTTATAACGTGCCTTAGAAAGCAAGTACTCTATTTAGTGATTATTGAATTTTCTTTTAAAGTGCTGGTTTTAACAGAATGTTTCTTAACGGTATAATCATTTTGCTGAAATAACGAGATATCAATAATGAGGATTTAAACTCTATTGTTATATCAATAAAAATTAAAATAAAATTTTATTAAAGTGTTGTTTATTAATGCTTTAAGTGGTTGGCATGATAGTTGAAAATTAGTTTGGGATGTTGGTAGAAAATTACCTGCTGCATCACAGACCAAACTTAAACTATTGCTATGCAACCAAATCCAAACCTCCGAGAAATGGAGAAGGGTATTACCTTCCCAACATCGCTATTAAAACTAAATGGCGAAATGGCAAACTTCAAAAGTGATGAAGAATGTGAACCATTGACTCAATTGTTTTCACTCAGTGAAAAAATATCAGCTGCAAGGAGCATTATAGAATTGGTTAAAAATGTAGAAGAGCCATTTAAAAAACTTTTCTCTGTAAATAAGTTTGCTTTTGTGCTCCGGGATAAGAGTAGCAAGTGCCACATTTTCCTCTCCGGGGACGTCAAATGTGGAGACGCCTTCCCCCAGCATAGAATTCTTTCGGATTCCTTTCTAGATAGGACAGTTCGTCTAGGAGAGTTTGATATTTATGGGCCGGGGGAGATCAGCAAGAACATTGACTCTGCAGCCCAGAACAGTCGGTGGTATAGTGCTGCCGCAGATAATTTCTTTGGCTTTTCTTTATCCAAAGGTACAGATGTCCTCGGAGTCCTTTTAATGGAGGGCCAATCTACTAGAACCGTTCAGGAGACAGACTTTAGTTTTGCCCAATCGATCTCCTCCCAGCTTTCACTGGCAATTTCAAATATTTATGCCTTAAACGAGATCAGGCGGCAGGATCGGGAAAGGCAGCTATTGTTAGACCTAAATGCCCACATCGCGACTGTCAGAGATACCAATGAGCTTTTGGGAATTATTAATGACCATTTAAAAAATACAATTGGTTTTAGCCACACTTTGATAGGAACGGTTAATGAGGATGGATTAACGACAAGTGCATTCTTGCTGGATCCCAATTCGGCGCCAAAAAACCATCCGATGTATGCTGATGCAAAATGTGTAAGGTATGCCATCAATGATGGTTTCATGAATATTTGTGCCGATCAGTCTGATCCGGTTCTTTTTGATCTTGATGAGCTCATAATCGACGAGAGCACGCCCTTGTACATAAAGCTGAATTACGAAAGTGGGATTCGCCATCTGGCGATGTCCAGATTTCGCAAGAACAACAATGTATTTGGATTCTGGATGTTGTTTTTTCCTGAAGGGCATTGTCCATCAAAAGCTTGTCTAAGTTTGATAAGTGGGATTTCCAGCCAGATTTCAATTGCAGTTTCAAATGTAAAGGCGAATGAAGAAATTGAGCGTAGGGAAAAGGAGAAAAGTACACTTTTAAAATTCAGCAACGATCTCGCTTCATCTACCAAAAAAGATGTCCTTGAGCGTGTGGTAAAGCAACAGTTGTCTGCGTTATTTTCTATTGAAAATTTTTCACTTCATGCCGTCAGGGAAAATAAAAAAGAACATGAGCTGGTACTATCAGATCCCGATGCAGACTTTTCTCAGTATGATATTCTTGAGGACTTTTCTAATGGTTTAATTTTAACAAGTGACAGCATCTTTTCTAGGGCAATAAATCTTGAAGAACCTGATTTTATTACATTGGGAAGGCCAAATAATCCTGGATCTGCCTCGCTATCGGAATTATTTAAAACCCCATTATCACTTCTCGTTATACCCATTAAGATTGAAAGTGAGGTCATCGGAATTCTTTCTTTTACCAGCGATAGGAAAGATCCGGAGTTTTTAGATGGGAATCTTTTCAGAAGCGTGTGCTCTCAGATTGCAATCAGTCTCGCTAATTTAGAGGCGAGAGAAGCTACCAAACTTCATATCAAAGAAATAAGTAGGTCAAATGTTCAACTCGAAGACGAAAAAACGTATCTCCAACAGGAGATCGACACTTTTCAAAATTCGTCTGAAGTGATAGGCAGTAGTACAGAGATGTCCCAGGTTTTTAAACTTGTTTCGCAAGTTGCATCCTCAGTAAGTACTGTACTGTTACTAGGTGAAACTGGTACTGGGAAAGAATTAATTGCCAGAGCCATACATAACGCTTCTCCTCGCAGAGACCAGCTAATGGTAAAGGTAAATTGTGCTGCGCTACCCGCCAATCTGATCGAAAGTGAATTGTTTGGGCATGAAAGGGGAAGTTTTACCGGCGCTACCGAGCGCCGTATTGGCAAGTTTGAACTTGCAAATAATGGTACATTATTTCTTGATGAGATAGGTGAGATGCCTCTGGATTTACAGGTAAAGCTTTTGAGGGCTTTGCAGGAAAGGGAAATCGAGAGAATCGGTGGAAAAGGTACAATTAAAGTTAATGTAAGGGTTATAGCCGCTACCAACAGGGATCTGGAAAAAGAAATGGAAGCAGGAAATTTTAGGAGCGACCTATTCTACAGGCTTAATATTTTTCCTATCAGCCTACCAGCACTTAGAGACCGAAAATCAGATATTCCCGAGCTTGCCAATTTTTTTATGTTAAGGTTTGCTAAAAGATCTGGTAAAAAAATTAGCGATATAAGTAAAAAAGCAATGCAGGAACTGACAGAGTATAGTTGGCCTGGAAATATCAGAGAGCTTGAGCATCAACTTGAGCGGACGGTGTTGCTTACCAATGATCACATTATTAGGGAGTTTCATTTGCCATGCAAAAAACAGCTCAAAAACTTTGAAAACGTGACAAACGGATTTGATATGAGTACACTCGAAGAAAATGAACGTAAACATATTCTGTCAATACTAATGCACTGCAACGGCAGAATTGCAGGAGTGAATGGTGCTGCATCTGTTCTGGGAATTCCATCTAGCACGCTAAGCTCAAGAATGAGAAAGCTTGGTATTAAAAGACAGCACCAAGTATAAATCTTTAATTAACGTTAACTCTCAACTAATTTATTATGATTTTTTTATCTGCACATGTTGCGCAAAAAGTTTTTTTAAGCTTTTGGTTATTTTCAAACCCTCACCGCCGGATTATCATAAATTTCCGGCGGGTCAGGGCATCGTTTATCGCTGTAGCATTTTTTCTGTTGATGCATTTATCTGCATTTAATGAAGCCCATGCCAACACTGTATCAGGTGCCGCCAAGGCCGTAAGTAAATTAAATGCCTATTTTCCAAAAGAGAAGCTAAATATTCTCCTTTTCTCTCGTGGTTGGGAAATAATCTGTATATCTCTATTGATCTTGGTCACAAGCTGCATCTTTTATGTTCAGGAACTGCGAAATAAGGTGAATAGAAGATTACTAAAGGAGAAAGAAAGATCAAGTCATTTCAACCAGTTTCTAAAGGTGGAGAAAAAAAGCCTCATCGAGGAGAAGCAGGCTCTTGAGACTGAAAATGAATGGCTTTTGAATGAGGTGCATCATAGGGTGAAAAACAACCTGCAGATCGTTGTGAGCCTGTTGGAATCACAGGCTTCTTTTCTCAAAGGGGATGCCTTAAAAGCAGTTACCCAAAGTTATCACAGGGTATATGCTTTGGCATTGATCCATCAGCAGATTTATGCAGACGGAAGCAACCAAAAAGCAGATTTCTCAAAGTTTCTTCAGGAACTGGTGCGTTATCTTGAAGATAACCCTGGTTTATCTCAATCGGTATCCTTCCACTGTGAACTCGGGCAGGTAAAGGTAGCCCAGACCAAGGCGATTCCTCTGGCTATTATTGCCAATGAAATTATCACAAACTCACTCCAGCATGCATTCCCCAGTGGAAGTATTGGAGAGATTAATATTACAATGACTGAAATCGATGGTGCGGTTTCTTTGGAAATTGCCGACAACGGTTCGGGCAGTAATCTGGATATAAATAT
Organism: Pedobacter jamesrossensis; assembly: GCF_042650905.1. Lineage (NCBI taxonomy): Bacteria > Pseudomonadati > Bacteroidota > Sphingobacteriia > Sphingobacteriales > Sphingobacteriaceae > Pedobacter > Pedobacter jamesrossensis. Next base: position 77,463 of record NZ_JBHSBY010000035.1, read on the forward strand.
GTCCCAAAATGGTTCATTGGGCATGACCCTCATCCAGGGGCTTGCCAGAGATATTGATGCAACAATAGAGGTGCGGTCTGCTCAAGGAACCGTTGTCAATGTCAATTTTAGATTAGCCTGCCCCAACGAAGTTGAGAAAACCGTAGGTGGCAAACCGATTATTCTATTTTGTTGACTTTCAGTATTATGCAACTCAGTAGATAAGTATGAATTGTCCTAGCCGGAACTGATTGATAAAAAGTAAAAGCCAACATAAATTATCGATTTTGATTAACGACTATTTTTTTTCTATTTTTCTCAAAAGCTTGACAACGCAGAATTTTAATTTTAACTTATCAAAATATTTATGTGGAAAGAGCCCAGAAATTTTCCGATTTTTATATTCATGCCAAATTTCTAATTGTAACGAGGCAAGCAATTAGGAGTTTTAGTTGAATTGAAGAAAACACATTAAACCGGATGGAGAACCATAGTCTATAAACAATACATTAGATTCGGTATTTCTGATTCGAAAACACTCATTACTATAGTGGTAACAAAGCTATTATGAAAACGAAAATACTTATTGTTGAAGATCAGTTTGTGGAGGCCAATAATCTGCAGTTAATTCTGGAGCGTGCCGGATATGAAGTTACCGCCATCGCCCGTTCAGTATCTTCAGCCCTCAAGGCAGTCGAACGCGTTCGGCCTGATTTGGTGATGTTGGACATTCATTTGCAGGGATCTTTGACGGGAATTGATCTGGCCAGTGAGCTCCGTGAAATGAAAATAGGCTTCGTATATCTGTCAGCAAATTCGAACAAAAGTATTCTGGATGCGGCCAAGCAAACCAGGCCCTATGGTTTTTTGGTAAAGCCTTTCAGGGCTAAGGATGTTTTGGTCATGCTCGATGTTGCCTGGTATCTCCACCAGCAGAACCAGGATTTCTTAAGCAGAAGATCTTTGCCAACCATTACCGGCAATCAAGCCGATAGTGAGGAGCTTGGGAATATTATAAGCAGTTGCAGCGTTATGGATGAAGTTTTGAAAAACATCAAAATAGTGAGTTCGACCGAAACCTCTGTTCTAATTCTGGGTGAAAGTGGCACTGGTAAGGAACTGGTTGCAAAAGCAATACACAAACTTTCTAGACGGGCAAAAAAACCTTTCGTGGTCGTTAACTGTGGCGCCCTTCCAGCAAACTTGATTGAAAGTGAGTTATTTGGTCATGAAAAAGGTGCATTCACCGGTGCTATGAATTCCAGAGTGGGGAAGTTTGAGCTCGCCGATGGGGGTACGATATTTTTGGATGAAATTGGCGAACTGCCGCTTGACCTACAGGTGAAATTTCTCCGGGTCCTTCAAGAGAAGGAAATTGAACGTATAGGGGGATTGACCAGGAAAATAGATGTTAGGATTATTGCTGCCACAAACCGAGACCTTGAAGAGGAGGTATCGTGTGATAGGTTCAGGCTTGACCTCTATTACAGGCTAAACGTATTCCCTATTGTACTGCCTACTTTGAGGGAAAGAAAAAATGATATACCCCTGCTCTCCGAATACTTCCTAAAGCGTTATTCGGATATGAATGGCAAGAATGTGGTTGGCTTTTCTGAGGAGGTTATGAATAAAATTATGGCTTATGAATGGCCCGGCAATGTTCGGCAGCTGGAGAATCTGATGGAGAGAAGCGTGTTACTGGCCGAGGGACCAATTATTTCAACAATAACCCTTCCCAAAGGAAAAAATGCAGAGCCACAATCATTTGATGAACAAAGAATCAGGACAATTGAGGAAAATGAGAGGGACCACATCATTTCTGTTCTCAAAATGTGCAACTGGCGGGTATCTGGGAGTGATGGTGCAGCTGAAATCCTAAAGGTAAACGTGAACACCCTAAATTCTAAAATAAAAAAGCTCGGAATAAGTAAACAGTTACACAAATAATGCTTTAAAGGTGCCTCAACACAGAAGACTAAGTTTTAACGTCTGCAACTTACAAACACCCCAGGCTTACGCAGTCAAATTTAAAGGCGCTTTTTGAGACAGAAGACTGAATGCTTAATGAGATGGCGAAAATTAATTACCTCTTCTGGCCATCGAACCATAACCCTTTCAGTTTTATCATGTCTAGTCATGTGACATGGCAAATATGGCTTTCGATATTTGTTGAAAAATCCTTCATATCATTAAGTCAGTACTGTGTCAATATGAATACAAATACGGTTAATGATGAAACAATATTCGTAAATTGTAAATATCGCATAAAGCTGATTATCAATAGTTTTTGATAAGATTTGTTCGGAAGTTCGATGATTATTCACTAGTACTCGTGCTCTCAATTTTATGTAAATATTAATACGGAAAAAAATGCAACAGAAAGATATTGCAAAAAAAAATGATCCACCATTGTCGGTGCTTCGTGCCTTTGCAACATGCAAATGCCCAAGGTGCAGGTTGGGAGATGTTTACAGCGGATCCGCCTATAACTTCAAGCAGCAGAAAATGAAAGAAGTATGTAGTGTATGTTTACTTAAATTTGAACGCGAGCCTGGTTATTTTTATGTTTCCATGTTTATTAGTTATGCGATGAACGTGGCTGAAATCATCACTATCGCTGTTGCATCCTATGTTCTGGGCTTGGATATTGTTTACGAAAATCTCTGGTATTTTGTTGGTATTATATTCTTGGGGGTTGCACTGCTTTCCCCGTTTAATTCCCGCTACTCCAGGATGATATTGTTGTATTTTTTATCGCCGGGGCTGCATTACGATCCTTCAAGTGTGAGCAGGGGGCAGGTAAAAACGGCATAGATTATTTTATCGTTCGAGCCTATTCTGGCGGAGGTAGCTGTTAAATATTCTTTGCTGGATTTTTTTGTTACAATTTGATTTTTATGATGATAATTTTAGAAGAAGGTACGGATTTGAATCCTGTAGGTTTCGCTGATAAGTTATTTCAGTAATTTAAATAAGTGTTAATGACCTTTGCACCAGCTTTATTTATCTCATTTTGTATTCGCTTTCCCGTTACTATACTTTTGGTCCTGTTTTTCTATGAAAGCCAAATAACTCCAAAGAATAATTAAAAGGGTGCCGCTTTTTATATTTCATGACTTCTCCTCATTTCTGAAAGGGTGGGACAGAAAGTCATGCATTGATCAGTATTAAAAAGTCATACTAATTTGTGCCAAACGGTTGAATAGTCAGCCAATGGTCAGCTGAGATGATAGGAGGTATATAAATTCCCTGATAACATTTTAAATCATATTGGCAGTTTACAGCATTGGAATCTTGGATGGTTTTCAGATTGAATGTACAAGATGGATATTCCGACCCATACTACACCACCCATTCCGAGGCATAGTACACCAGTCATTCCGAGCCAAAGTGCACCAGTTTTTGTTGAGGTAATTAAATATTCCAAG